>JBOGVL010000135.1:0-7450 GCA_050692535.1 Actinomycetota bacterium
GTCACGAGCCGTTCGACCGAACGGTCAGGGGCAGACCGCCACGCTGCCCGACTCCACGCCCTGGCAGAGCTCGTCCTCGGAGATCCATCCCGCCTCGACCACGACGTCGAGGTTGTCCTGCGTGATCGCGATCGGCGTCAGGAGGATCGACGTCATCGCGTTCCCGCCGGGGGAGTCGAACGTCACGGTGCCGGGGATCTCCGCCAGTGGGGTGCCCTGCGCGAGCAGGACGGCGGCCTCGCCTGCGGCCGTGCCGAGCTCGCGCGCGTCCTTCCACACGGACACGGTCTGCGTGCCGAGGGCGACCCGGTTCAGGGCGGCGATGTCGCCGTCCTGGCCGGACACCGCAACCTCGCCGGCCAGACCCTGGCCCTCGAGTGCGGCCACGGCGCCGCCGGCCATCCCGTCGTTGGACGCGACGACCGCCTGCACGTCGTTGTCGTTCTCGGTCAGGAACTGCTCCGTGTTCGTCTGCGCGACCGCCGGGTCCCAGTTGTCCGTGTAGGACTCGCCGACGTTGACGACGGCGCCGGAATCGATGGCCGCCTGGAGGACCTCCAGCTGCCCCGAGTGCACGAAGTCGGCGTTCGGGTCGGCCGAGTTCCCCTTGATGAAGATGTAGTTGCCCTCCGGAACCTGTTCGAAGACCGCCTGCGCCTGCAGGCGCCCGACCTCGACGTTGTCGAACGTGATGTAGAGGGCCTCGGGGTTCTCGATCAGACGGTCGTACGCGATCACCGGGATGCCCTGATCGAGGGCGCTCTGCACCGCCGGCAGGATCGCCTCGGAGTCCTGGGCGAGGATGATGAGCGCGTTGGCACCCTGCGAGATCAGGTTCTCGACGTCCGCGAGCTGCTGCTCCGCCGACGACCCGGCGTCGGACGAGATGTACTCGGCGCCGGCCGCGTCGAGCGCCGCCTGGATGGCGGGTTCGTCCCAGAGCGCCCAGCGCTCCTCGTTGTAGTTGTTCCAGGAGACGCCGACGACGATACCCTCGCCGGTCGTTCCGCCATCGCCACCCGTTGTGTCGCCCCCGCCGTCGTCATCGCCACCGCAGGCGGCGAGCACCATGACGGAGAGGGCAAGGAACACCCATACCCGACGTCTCAACACCTTCCCCCCCTTTCGGATGGCGGCGTCCGCTTGACGCACCACCCCTACGCACGCTCGATTGTCCGTCGGAACCGACGAAGGAGCCCCATCGTAGCCCCACTGCGGGCGCTCCGTGCCAGGGGCTCGCCGCTCCTCCTCCTCGCCCCGATGACGCGAGTGGCGGACACGATGGCATAGTTCGTCTGACTGCGCAACAAATGGTCGCGCGGCCCGTGGAGGACCGCCGATCCCGGATCCACCGTCGCGGACCCGAGCCGAGTAGGTGTATACAGATGCGTACCGTGGAGTCCCCAACAAACCTCGGAAGTCGCTCGGGCGCCATCGAGACGGCGATCGGCGGAGACGGCCCCAACCGGCGCAGGGGCGTGTCCGCCGAGGAGCTTCGGCGCCACAACCTGGGGGCGGTGCTCGAGCGGTTGCATCTCTCCGGGGCCCTGTCCCGCTCCGAGCTGACGACGGCGACGGGGCTCAACCGCTCGACGATCGCCGACCTGCTCGGCGAGCTCACCGACCTCGGGCTGGTGGAGGAGCACCCCGCCCTTGCCTCCTCGGGCCCCGGCCGGCCCTCGGCGGTGGTTCAGACGAGGCCCGAGGGTGCCACGGTGCTCGCCGTCGAGGTCGACGTCGACTCGATCGCGGTCGCGACGGTCGGCCTGGGCGGTCACGTGTACAACCGGCTCCGTGTCGCGAGGCCACGGGGCCGGTTCTCGCCCGAAGAGACCACCCAGGACGTCGCCAAGCTGGCCGGGCCGCTGCTCGACTCCCTGCCGGCCAGGCACGTCCTCGTCGGCGTCGGCGTCGCCGTCGCGGGCATCACCCGGAGGTCCGACGGGTTCGTTCACCTCGCGCCGAACCTGGGGTGGCGGGACGTCCCGCTCGCGGCGATGATCTCCGACGAGCTCGACCTCCGCGTCCCCGTCCTCGCGGCCAACGAGGCGGACCTCGGGGCCCTGGGGGAGCACCGCCGGGGGGTGCGCCCGGGGGTCGCCAATCTCATCTACGTCTCCGGCGAGGTCGGGATCGGCGCCGGCGTGATCATGGGCGGGCAACCGTTGCTGGGATCGGCGGGCTACGCCGGCGAGGCGGGCCACACGCTGATCAATCCCCACGGGCAGCCGTGCCGGTGCGGCGCGGTCGGCTGCTGGGAGACCGAGGCCGGCGAGACCGCGCTGCTGCGTCGTGCCGGGGTGGGTGACGGGACCGGGCACCTCGACGAGGTGGCCGATCGTGCGGCGGCCGGCGACGAGGCGGCCCTCCGAGCCATCGCGGATGTCGGGCGATGGCTGGGGCTGGGGATCGGCAACCTCATCAATCTCTTCAACCCCGAGCTCGTCGTCCTGGGTGGTCTGTACCAGCGACTGTTCTCGTTCCTGGAGTCGTCGGTCGTCGAGGGGGCGCGGCAGCGGACCCTCGGCGCTCCCGGCGAGATGGCGACGATCGCGTGCAGCGGGTTGGGTCCCGACGCCCCGCTCATCGGGGCCGCCGAGCTGGTCCTGTCGAGCGTGATCGCCGACCCCGCCGCGACCGGGGGGAGTCGATGAGCGCCACGCGGACGGGGGGTGCGCAGCGGGAGCGGCCGGCGACGAGGACCGATCCATCGTGGAGCCGCAGGTCGCGCCCGGTGGTGTGGCTCGGGCTGGGGCTCGCCGCGGGGTCGCTCGTCGCGCTGGCGATCGTGGCGGTCGGTGACCGGCTCTGGACCCGCGAACCGGCCGCGGCGGTGGCCGCCCCGGTATTCGTCGAGGAGTCGGTCGCCGCCGGCGTCCACCACGTCTACGACGGCGACTTCTCGTTCTTCGTGGGCGGCGGCGTCGCGGCCTTCGACTGCGACGACGACGGAAGAACCGATCTGTACTTCGCCGGGGGAACCAACGCCGCCGCGTTGTATCGCAACGAGAGCCCGATCGGAGGTGCGCTGCAATTCGCCGAGGCGCCGGATCCCGCCACCGACCTCACCAACGTCGTCGGCGCCTATCCGCTGGACATCGACGGGGACGCCCGGATCGACCTCGCGGTCCTGCGACTCGGCGAGAACGTCCTGCTACGCGGCCTCGGCGACTGCCGGTTCGAACGCGGCAACGAGCGGTGGGGCTACGACGGGGGTGACGAGTGGACCGCGGCGTTCAGCGCCAAGTGGGAGGGTTCGACGGCGCTGCCGACCCTCGCGTTCGGCAACTACCTGGACGACCCTCAGATCGGCGACGGGGCGGCCTGTGCGGACAACGCGCTGGTGCGCCCCGAGGAGGGCGAGGCGACCTACGCGGAGCCGATCCCGCTGACGCCGGGCTGGTGCACGCTCTCGATGCTGTTCAGCGACTGGGACCGGTCGGGTCGCGTCGACCTGCGGATGACCAACGATCGGCACTACTACATCGACGGTGAGGAGCAACTGTGGCGCATCGCCGACGGCGGGACGCCGCGCCTCTACACCGAGGACGATGGCTGGCAGCACCTGGAGATCTGGGGCATGGGGATCGCCAGCTACGACCTCACCGGCGACGGCCTTCCCGAGGTCTTCCTGACCAGCCAGGGCGACAACCGGCTCCAGACACTGGTCGACGGGGCCGCAGAGCCCAACTACCAGGACATCGCGCTCGCTCGCGGCGTCACCGCGCACCGACCTTACGCCGGAGGCGAGGCGCTGCCCTCCACCGCGTGGCACGCCGAGTTCCAGGACGTGAATAACGACGGCCTCGTCGACCTCTTCGTCGCCAAGGGCAACGTCGAGGAACAACCGGACTACGCCACGAGAGATCCGAGCAACCTGCTGCTCGGCCGGGCCGACGGGACGTTCGTCGAGAGCGGCGAGGCGGCCGGCATCGTGAGCTTCGCCCGCGGCCGCGGGGCGGCGCTGGTGGACCTCAACCTCGACGGCATGCTCGACCTGGTGCAGGTGAACCGGCGCGAGAACGTGAGCCTGTGGAGGAACCTCGGATCGGGCGACGTCGCGGAGCCGGCGCCGATGGGCAACTGGCTCGCGGTGCGGCTCGAGCAGCCCGGCCCCAACCGCGACGCGATCGGCGCCTGGATCGAGATCCGGACCGCCGAGCGCACGATCCAGCGGGAGCTGACCATCGGCGGGGGGCACGCCGGCGGACAGCTCGGCTGGATCCATTTCGGTCTCGGCGAGGCCGACGGAGCCGAGGTGCGGGTCCACTGGCCGGACGGGGAGACGGGTTCGTGGCTCGAGCTCCCCGCCGACCGGTTCGCCACGATCGAACGCGGCGCGTCCGAGCCGCGGCTCTGGGATCCACGGGACGAGGCTCGATGAAGACCGCACGGCTCGCCGAGGTCCGCCTCCCCGATTTCGGCATGCCGGAGGCGATGCCGGAGATCCCGGCCGCCGTCTATCGAGACCGCATGGAGCGGCTCCGGGCGCGCGCGGGGGAGGAGGGCTACGACCGGCTCGTCGTCTACGCCGACCGCGAGCACAGCGCCAACCTCGCCTACCTGACCGGCTTCGACCCCCGCTTCGAGGAGGCCCTGCTCGTCGTCGGCCCGACCGGCGAGCCGGCGCTCCTGGTCGGCAACGAGTGTTTCGGTATGGCCGGGGCCGCGCCGCTCGAGATGCAACGTCACCTGTTCCAGGAGTTCAGCCTGCCCGGCCAGCCGCGCGACCGCTCCCGATCGTTGACCGAGATCCTGGCCGACGAGGGGATCGGGGAGGGCAGCCGGGTCGGGGTGATCGCCTGGAAGGAGTATGCCGACCGCGAGATCATCGAGGCCCCGACGTTCATCGTCGACGAGCTGCGGCGGATGACCGCCGGCGGTTCGGTCGAGAACGCCGCCCACCTGCTCATCGGCGCCGCCGATGGCCTCCGGGTGATCAACGAGGTGGAGCAGCTCGCGGCGTTCGAGCATGCTGCGTGCTGGACCTCCCACGGCGTGCGGAAGCTCCTCATCGGACTCCGGCCGGGGATGCGCGAGCGCGAGGCCGTCGCCCTGCTCGACTGGACCGGCATGCCGCTTTCCTGCCACCTGATGCTCTCGAGCGGGGATCGCGCGTCGCTCGGGTTGCTCAGCCCCACGGACCGGCCGATCGAACGAGGCGACCGCTTCACGGTCGCGTTCGGCATCTGGGGCGCGTTGAACTGCCGGGCGGGATTCGTCGTCGAGGACGCGGCCGAGCTCCCGTCCGGGATCGGCGACTACGTGGAGCGGTTGGTGGCCCCGTACTTCCAGGCGGTCGCCGCGTGGTACGGAGCGCTGCACATCGGCCAGACGGGGGGCGCGCTCCACGAGATCATCCACCGCGACCTCGGGGACCGGTTCTTCGGCATCTTCCTGAACCCCGGCCACCAGATCCACCTCGACGAATGGGTCAACTCGCCCGTGGCCCCCGGTTCCGCACTCGAGCTGCGCTCCGGCATGGCGCTCCAGGTCGACATCATCCCGGCCACCGGCACCGACTACTTCACGACCAACATCGAGGACGGCGTCGCGCTCGCCGACCAGGCGCTGCGCGCCGCGTTCGCCAAGCGGTATCCGGAGGCGTGGGGCCGGATCCAGGCGCGCCGACGGTTCATGGGCGACACGCTCGGGATCGAGCTGCACCCGGATGTCCTGCCGTTCTCCAACATCCCGGCGTGGCTGCCACCGTTCCTGCTCCGCCCGGCATGCGCGATGACGATGAGCGACTAGGAGGTGATGTCGGCATGATGTACGAACCCGGGGCCGAACATCGGTTCTCGTTCGGCTTGTGGACCGTCGGGAACATCGGCATCGACCCGTTCGGGGAGCCGGTGCGAGAGACGCTCTCGCCGGTGCAGCTGGTCGAGCTGCTCGCCGAAGTGGGGGCTTGGGGCGTGAACCTGCACGACAACGACCTCGTCCCGATCGACGCGAGCGCGCACGAGCGAGATCAGATCGTCTCGGACTTCAAGAAGGCGCTCGACGCGACGGGCCTGGTGGTCCCGATGGCAACCACCAACCTGTTCCGCGATCCCGTCTTCCGCGACGGAGCCTTCACGGCCAACGACCCGAAGGTTCGGGCCTTCGCGCTCCGCAAGACGATGCGGGCGATCGACCTTGGCGTCGAGCTCGGCGCCACCATGTACGTGTTCTGGGGCGGCCGCGAGGGCGTCGAGACCGACTCCTCGAAGGACCCGCTCGTGGCGCTCGGGCGGTACGCGGACGCGATGAACTTTCTCTGCGCCTACGTCAAGGACCAGGGCTACGACCTGCGGTTCGCGCTCGAGTCCAAGCCGAACGAGCCTCGCGGCGACATCTACCTCTCGACCACCGGGGCGATGCTCGCGTTCATCGAGACGCTCGAGCACTCGGAGATGGTCGGGGTGAACCCCGAGGTGGCGCACGAGCACATGGCCGGGCTGAACTCCACGCACCACGTCGCCCAGGCCTGGTCGATGGGCAAGCTGTTCCACATCGACCTCAACGACCAGATCCCCGGCCGCTACGATCAGGACCTCCGGTTCGGATCGGCGAACCCCAAGGCCGCGTTCTTCCTCGTGAAGTTCCTCGAGGACGTCGGGTACCAGGGCAGCCGGCACTTCGACGCGCACGCTTACCGCACCTCGGACTACGAGGACGTGAAGGCGTTCGCGGCCGGATGCATGCGCACGTACCTGATCCTGAAGGAGAAGGCCGAGCGGTGGAACTCGGACCCGGAGATCCGCGAGCTGGTCTCGCAGATCACGTCCGACGACGGGTCGATGGCGCCGTATCTCGGCCCGTACACGGCCGAGCGCGCGGCCGCCCTCGGCGACCTGGATCTGGACCGACGCGCGCTCGCTGCACGTGGGCAGCCCTACGAGCGCCTCGACCAGCTGACGATCGACCTGCTGCTCGGGGTGCGGTGACGATCGCGACGGCCTCGCCGCCGTGAGCCTCGTCCTCGGCCTCGACGTCTCGACGACGGCGACCAAGGCCGTCATCCTCGATGGCGGCGGCGCGCTGCGCGCGACCGCGGCGGTCGAGTATCCGTTCGAGACGCCTCGCCCGCTGTGGAGCGAGCAGGATCCACAGCTCTGGTGGGATGCCGCCGTCCCCGCCATCCGGGGCGCGATGGCGGGGGCGGGCCTGAACGGCGCCGACATCGCGGCGGTCGGCCTCACGGGGCAGATGCACGGCCTGGTCATCCTCGACGACGCCGGCAAGGTGCTGCGGCCGGCCATCCTGTGGAACGACCAGAGAACCCAGCGCGAGTGCGACCGGATCCGAGAGCTCGTCGGCCCTCAGCGGCTCATCGCGACGACCGGGAACGACGCGCTCCCCGGGTTCACGGCCCCGAAGATCCTGTGGGTCCGCGAGCACGAGCCGGACACGTGGTCCAGGGTCGCCCACGTCCTGCTGCCGAAGGACTTCGTTCGGCTGCAGC
>JBOGVL010000136.1:0-7441 GCA_050692535.1 Actinomycetota bacterium
GAGCACGAGCAGCCCACGGCGGAAGGCGGCCAGTTCGACCGCGGCCATCGTGTCGTGGTCCTCGAACTCCACACCGATCATGAGGCCGAGCCCGCGCACGTCCCGGATCCGCGACCGGCGCTCCTGGACCCCTCGCAGACCGTCGAGGAGCACCCCGCCGACGAGGCGCGCGTTGTCCATGAGCCCGCCCTCGATCAGCTCCAGCGTCGCGAGCGCGGCGGCGCACGACAGCGGGTTGCCGCCGAACGTCGAGCCGTGGGCGCCCACGTCCCAGGTCATCAGGGACTCGCGGGCGATCATCGCGCCGAGCGGCATGCCGCTCGCGATCCCCTTGCCGGCGAGGACGACATCGGGCTCGACGCCGAAGTGCTCGATCGCCCACATCTTCCCGGTGCGCCCCATCCCCGACTGCACCTCGTCGGCGACGAGGAGGATCCCGTGCCGATCGCAGAGCTCGCGCAGGTAGCCGAACCAGCCGTCCGGCGGGATCACGTACCCGCCTTCGCCGAGGATCGGCTCCACGACGATCGCGGCCACCTCGGTGGGCGACACGAGGCGCTTGAAGAGGACCTCCTCGATGTGCTCGAACTCCCCGAACGGCGTGTGGAACACGCCCGGCAGCAGGGGGCCGAACCCGGTCCGATACCTCGCCTTGCTGGCCGTGAGCGAGACCGAGCCGTACGAACGCCCGTGGAACGCGTTCAGCATCGCGATCACGTACTGCCGGCCGGTCGCGAACCGCGCGAGCTTGATCGCGCCCTCCACGGCCTCGGTCCCGGAGTTGGTGAGGAAGCTCCTGGCGCCCTCGCCGAACGGGGCGATCCGGTCGAGCTCTTCACAGACGTCCGAGTAGATAGGCAGGTAGAAGTCGCTCGCTGAGTAGTGCAGCAGCTCGCCGGCCTGCCGGCGGATGGCCTCGACGACCTCCGGGTGCGCGTGGCCCGTGGAGGTGACCGCGATGCCCGCGTTCACGTCGAGGAACCGGTTGCCGTCGACGTCCTCGAGCACGGAGCCGGCCCCGCGCTTGGGCACGAGCGGGTACGCACGGGGCAGCGAGGGGCTGGTGACCTTGCCGTCGCGCTCGATCCGCGCGACTGCCTCGGGCCCCGGCACCTCGGTGAGCAGCCGGGGGGCGGCCGCGTCCGCGAGGTCGGTCAGCTCCTCGAGACTCGTTGCGGGGGATACGCTCGCTCGCCCCTGCTCGCTCGCCTCCTGAGCCCCCGCGCCCCGGCTCACTCCTCGATCACCGTGCGCGACTGCTCGCGGAGGTACTGCTGCACGTAGTACGGGCCGCCGCCCGCCTTGCCGCTGGTGCCCGATCCCTTCCAGCCGCCGAACGGCTGCACGCCCGGCCACGCGCCGGTCGTCGCGCCGGCCCGCCGGTTCACGTACACGACCCCGGCCTCGATGGAGCTGAGCCACCGGTCGATCTCGGCGCGGTCCTCGCTGTAGAAGCCGGCGGTCAGGCCGTACTCCGTGTCGTTCGACAGGCGGATCGCGTCATCCAGGTCGTCGTAGGGGGCGACCGAGACGAACGGCACGAACAGCTCCTCCCTCCAGACCCAGGAGTCGAGAGGGAGCTCGGCCACCGTCGGCTGGACGAAGGTCCCCTTGGCGTGCTCGCCGTCGGTGATCCGCTCCCCGCCGGTGATCAGGGTGCCGTTCTTCTTCGCCTCCGCGGCCGCGCGCTCGAACGTCTCGACCGCGCCCTCGTCGATGACCGGGCCGAGCCAGTTCTCCCTGCGGAGCGGGTCGCCGACCTCGATCTTCTCGGTCTTCTCCTTCAGCAGCCGGACGAACTCGTCGTACACGCTCCGCTGCACGTACACCCGCGAGTTGGCGGAGCACTTCTGCCCTCCGTACCCGAACGCGGAGCGCAGCACGCCGTCGGTCGCCTTGTCGAGATCGGCCTTGTCCGAGACGATCGCGGGGTTCTTCCCGCCCATCTCGCAGATGACGGGCTTCGGGAAGTCGGTCGCGAACCCCTTGTAGATCCCCATGCCGACCTCGTACGAGCCGGTGAAGGTGATCCCGGCGACGTCGGGATGGTGCACGATCTCGTCGCCGACGACGCTGCCGGGGCCGCTGAGGTAGTGGAAGACGCCCTTGGGGACGCCGCCGGCCATATAGCACTCGTAGAGCTTCAGGCCGGTGAACACGCCCATGTGCGCGGGCTTGAAGACCACGCAGTTGCCGGCCACCAGGGCCGCCGAGGACGGCCCCGCGGCGAGCGCCATCGGGAAGTTGAAGGGGCTGATCACGGCCCAGACGCCGTAGGGCCTGAGGACGTCGTAGTACTCGCCGGGCGAGCCGAGTGACTGCATCGGCTTGCGGAACCCATCGTTCTTCTCGACCTCGTTCGCGTTCCAGCGGATGAGGTCGGCGGACTCCTCGACGTCGCCGAGCGCCTCGAGCCGGTTCTTCCCGACCTCCATCGCCATCAACGCCGAGAGCTCGTTGCGCTGCCCGCTCATGACGTCGGCGGCCTTGCGCATGATCTCCACACGCTCCTGCCAGGGGCGGTTCGCCCAGTCGTGGTAAGCATCCTTGGCCGCGGCGACCGCGTCGCGAACGTCCTCACGCGTCCCCTGCGCGAACTCCCCGATCACGGTTCCGTCGATCGGCGAGCGGGCCTCTTTGTGGCCGGATCCGGATCGGGCCTCGCCGTTCACGTAGAGGTGGTGCTTCTGGCCGAGCCAGGACCTCGCCACCTCGATGCCCTGTTCGTACTGCCGATGCAGCTCCTCGTTGTCGGCCGACATCGTCGCGTAGGTGATGCGGAAGCCCTGCTCTGCCATGGGGTCGCCTCCCGTTCCAAGAGCGCCTTGACCAGCCACATCGTAGCCGTCCGCGCGGGAGCGCCCCAAGTCCGGCGCAGACCGCACCCGCTTCGCCGATAGCCTGGAAACGCCGCGACGCCCGGCGTACCATCGGCCTCCCTTGAGGCTCGTGACCTTCGACCGGAGGGGGCACCGGCGACTGGGAGCGCTCCTGGAGGGGAAGGTGGTGGATCTCCCCGACGCGGTCGGGCACCCCGCCTTCCCCACGACGATGGAGCACTTGGTCAAGGGCAACGGGGGCACCGTGCTCGACGCCGCCCGGGCCGCCCTCAGGCGCGACGAGGCAGAGGCCTGCGTCGTCGACGACGCGCGCCTTCTGGCGCCGATCGTCCCGGTGTCGTTGCGTTCTGCGGACGCCGCCGACGGCGCTCGCCGGGTGTTCGGTCCCGACGACGAGATCCCCTGGCCCGCCGGCGCGGGCTGGCTCGAGTTCCATCCGAAGATCGCCGCCGTCCTCCGACGCGCGATCGCGGACGCGCTCCCGCCGGAGGAGGCCCCCGCGGGCGTGCTCGGCTACACGCTCGTCGGCGACTGGCTCGCCCGGAGCGCGAGCGGCGACCCGGTACCGAGCCCCGAGGGCATCCCGGTGTCGATCGGGCCGTGCGTCGTGACGGCGGAGGAGATCGACCCGCAGACGGCGTTCGTCACGGTTCGCATCGACGGCGAGGAACGGATGAAGGGCAACCTGAACGGGACGGCCCACGACCTGCTCCGAGACGTCGCGCGGGCGTCGAGGACGGAGGCCCTCATCCCCGGGGAGGCGTTCGCCTCCGGCCCGTTCGCGACGTCGGGGCTCGAGCAGCGGCTCTGGCCGGGCGCCGAGGTCGAGCTGGAGGCCGAGGGCATCGGCGTCCTGCGCAACCGGATCGGACGCTGACGATCCGGCTACTTCTTGCGGGCGGCCTTGCGGGCCTGGCCGCGCTCGGCGGCCTGGCGCTTCTCCGCTTCCTTCTTCTTCCGCTCGCGGTCGTGCGACCAGCGCACGCGCGCGCGATCCCCTCGTCCCATGCTCGACTCCTCGTCTTTGTTGATTTGCCTGACCTAGTCCTCGTCCTCGCCGCCGCGGGCGAGCTCGGCGCTTCGGTGGCGGGCCGCGTCGATGGCGTTCAGGAAGGCGGCCCGGACGCCGGCCTCCTCGAGGTGACGGATCGCGGCGATCGTCGTACCCCCGGGCGACGTCACCATCTCCCGGAGCTCGACGGGGTGCTTGCCGGTGTCGCGGAGCATCTTCGCCGACCCCAGCATCGTCTGGATGATCAGCTCGGTCGCGACGTCGCGCGAGAGACCGAGCAGGATGCAGGCCTCGATCATCGCCTCGGCGAGCAGGAAGAAATACGCGGGACCGCTGCCGCTGGTGGCGGTGATGGCGTCCAGGTGCGTCTCCTTCAGGCGGAGTACCCGGCCGACGTACCCGAGCAGCTCCTCGGCGACCGCGAGGTGTTTGTCCTCGGCGTGCGCGCCCGCCGCGACGACCGACATCGCCTCGTCGACCAGCACGGCGACGTTGGACATGACCCGAACGACGGGGACGCCGCCGGCGAGGTGCTTCTCGACGAAGGCCGTGCGGATGCCGGCCGCGAAGCTCACGACCAGGTGCTCGGGGGTCACGTCGGGCGCGATCTGCTGGAGGAGCGCCTCCATGTCCTGCGGCTTCACCATCAGCACGAGGACCTCCGCGCGTGCAACCGCATCGGCGTTCGCGATCGTGGCCGACACGCCGTAGCGCTCGGCGAGCTCGCGCGCGCGCTCCTCACGCCGGGCGGTCACGACGATCTCCTCCGCCGTGCGCCCGCCCGATCGGATCAGCCCGGAGACCAGTGCCTCGCCCATGCGCCCGCCCCCGAGGAACGCCACCGCGCGCCCGTCCATCTCCCCTCCTTCGCCGACCCGTCCTCGCGCCCTCGCGCCGTGCGCGGACGGCCCCATGTTGGCAGGCGGTGCGGCCGGGCGTCGAGCCGCGGGGTCCCCCGATGGATCAGCGGGCCGCGAGGCCGGTGCGGAGGAGCTCCAGGAACTCGCGGATCCGCTCGGCGCGGCGCTCGGGAAGGTACGGCTTGCGATGGACGAGGCCGGGATCGAGCTCCTCGCTCCCGAGCGCGTCCTGGAACCGCTCAGCGAGCCAATCGAGCATCGAGGCGATCATCTCGGGATCGACGTCGTCGCGGATCTCGCCGCGCCGCACCCCGAACTCGACGAACTCGAGCGTGCCGTACGGGTCCTCGCTGCGCATGAATCGGTCGATCGGGCGGCGAAGGCCGAGCCCCGTGTCGTACCGGCCGATCATCGCCATCCGGTTGGGGACCCAGACCTCGGCCAGGAACGCTTCGGTCCGCTCGAGCCAGTAATCGAGGACGGCCCAGAACCCACCCTCGGCCACCTCCGGCGGAGCGTCGAGCCAGGCCGGCAGGGAGCGGACGGCCCGCTCGAAGGCCGCGAGGAACAGCCCCTCCTTGTTCCCGAAGTGGAGGAAGACCGTGCCCTTGGCGACCCCGACCTCCGCGGCGATGTCCTCCACGCGCGCCCCGCGGTAGCCGTGCTCCGCGAAGTGACGCATCGCGACGTCGACGATCAGGTCGCGTTTGCCCTGCGGTGCCGCGCGTTCGCGTTCGGAGGCCATGACCGAGGGAGACGGTAGCGGGGCGTCCGGTGGCGGACAAGCGTCCGAACGTCCGCGGTCGAACGGCCGAGAAGGCAAGAAAAAAAGAACCCGAGGGACCTCCGGCTCGCCGAAAGCCGAGGCTTCCAGCCACCGTCAGCCCCTCGGGCTCAGGTGCCCCGAGCAACCTCTCACAGCCGTCTCGGTTTCCTGGCCGTAAACCCTTTCGTTGGGCTTTGGGACCTCCCGAGCCTCCCCACCCGCACAGCTAGTTGGCCTTCCCAACCGTACGAGCAGGTGCGCCCAGTCGGTCTTACGGCTTTCCCAGGGGTCCCGGCTTCGGTTCCCTGACTCGGCCGCTCCGGCTGCTCGGAGCGAGGCGAAATGTATCGGCGGCCCGGTGCAGGGTCAACCCGACGAACGCGCAGGTCAGCGTGTATAAGCGCAGGTAGATCGCGTGGGAGAAAGAGTGACAAGAAGATGAACGTCGTGCGACGGACCACTGTACGCCCTTGCCCCGCAACGCGTTACAGTGGATGATGATGGTCGAACTCCGCACGCGTGATGCTGAAGAACGTTCGGTCGTATCGTTTGCCGTCGCTCTTGAGGGAGCGTTCGCGGAGCGTTCCGTCGACGACGAAGCCGAGCTTCTCGTACGCGCGCATCGCGCGGAGGTTCGTCGTCAATCCCCACAGCTGCACGAGATACAACCCGAACGCGTCGAACCCCCAGCGCAGCATCGTGACGATCGCGTCCCCCCCGTAGCCGCGGCCCCAGGCGTCGTGCTCGCCGATGAAGACGTACAGGAAGCAGGTCTGGTCGCGGTCGCTGAACTGGTTGAGACCGATCCGGCCGATCGGGCGCGACCCCGGCCCCTCGATCAGGAACGGATGACCCTCCACCCGCGCCCGGGCCTCGCTCTCGTGAACGTCCTCCAGCGCGAAGGTGCGGTCGTAGTCCATCCACCACCAGACCTCCGGGTCGTTCTGCCACGCCAGGATGAGGGGATGGTCCGGCTCCTCGACCGGACGCAGGACGACGTCCAGACCCCGGAGGACCGGAACGGTCATGCCGGCGGGCCGACGCCGTCGAGCAGCTCTCGATAGACGCCGAGGATGCCCCCGGCCGTGATGTCCCAGGAGAAGCGGAGCGAGTGCTCGACGCCCGCCTCGCCCATCCGTCGCGCGGCGTCGCGATCGCCGAGCACCGCGAGCACGCGATCGGCGTGGTCCGCCGGGTCGTGCCCCTCGACGAGGAAGCCGGTCACGCCGTCCGCCACCACGTACCGAAGGCCGCCCACGGCCGCGGCGACGACCGGCGTCCCGCACGCCTGCGCCTCGAGCGCGACGAGCCCGAACGACTCCGATCTCGATGGCACCAGGACGAGCTCGGCCGCGGCGTAGAAGTCGGCCAGGCGCGACTGCGGCTGGGGCGGGAAGAACATCACGCGCTCGCCGACGCCGAGGGCCGAGGCGAGGTCCATGAGGTGGGCAACCTCGGCGCCGTGGCCGCTGCCGCTGGGGCCGCCGACGATCGCGAGGACCGCGTCCGCGGTGCCCTCCGGGTCCCGGGCGACCGCCTCCGCGAGCGTCCGCACGGCCACGTCGGGGCCCTTGTGCATCTGCAGGCGACCCACGAACAGGAGGAGCCGGGCGCCGGCGAGATGGAGCCGCGCGCTCGCCTCAGCTCGGGGCCGAGGGAAGAAGAGCCCGTGGTCCACGCCGGGCGGGATGACCCGGATCCGCTCGGCCTCCGCCCGGTACAGGCCGACGAGCTGCGCGGCCTCCGACGGCGTGGCCGCGACGAGCCGGTCGGCCTCCGCGATCACCCGCTCCTCGCCGGTCAGTCGGGCGGTCGGCTCGGGCGATTCCCCGTGCGCGAGCGAGTAGTTCTTCACCTTCCCGAGCGTGTGGAACGAGGCCACGAGTGGCACGCCCCAGATCTCCTTGGTGCTCCGGCCCACCCAGCCGGACAACCAGTAGTGCGTGTGCACGAGGTCGTAGCT
>JBOGVL010000137.1:0-7405 GCA_050692535.1 Actinomycetota bacterium
ATGTCGATCATGAAGGCACCCGAGGTCTCGGGGTCGCGCTGCGTGCCGTGATCGGCGGTGAGGACCATCACCCAGCGGCCGGCGCCGACGGTCTCGTCGAGGTAGTCGACGAAGACCTCGAGCGTCACGTCCTGCGTGGCCACGGCGTCCGACATCTCGATCCCGTCGGCGCTGAACAGATGCCCGATCGTGTCGATGGCCTTGTAGTTGAGGTACAGCAGGTCGGGCACGTCGTCGTCGCCGAAACCCTCGCGTTCGATCACGGCCTCGACCAGCGCCTGCTGGAACGGCGTCCGCGCCGGCGTGTCGAAGCCGTCCGAGAGCTGCGAGATGTCGTTGCCTCGCCACCTCCCGTCGAGCGCGCCGTCCAGACGGTCGAGGTCGTCGACGTACTCCGCCAGCGGCGGCAGGGTGTTCACGTACTCGGGCAGGTCGTAGAACGGCGCCATCGCGCTGGTGAGGTTCCAGCGGACGTCCTCGGCGCCGGCCGTCTCGCCGAACTCCTTCTCCCGCGTGACGGCGACGTCGCGGTCGCCGCCGCCCCACTGCGAGCCGTGACTCATCATCATGATGTGGGCGGCGAGCGTCGCGATCCCTCCGACCTCCGGTCGGTTGCCCATCGCGATGTCGTACAGGTCCGCGAGCGTGGGCTCGAGCAGGAAGGCCGGCCCGTTCTCGTTGGGCTTCTGCAGGTGTCCGTTGACCCGGATGTACTCGTCGACGAACCCGTGCCGCATCGGATAGACGCCGGTCCCGATGGTCGCGTGCCCGATCGGCGTGTTGGACGGCGAGGCGCCCACGGTGGCGTTCGTGAACCATGCGCCCCGCGGGACGAGCGACCGCAGGTACGGCCAGCTGTTCGGCCACCGGTCGAGCACGTCGTCGCCCCCGGAATCCCAGATCACGGTCACCACGAGCGCCGGCAGCAGCCGCTCGTCCTCCGGCAGGAGGGCCTGCGTCTGCGCCGCGCCGTCGGCCGTCTCGAACGGGAACTTCAGGAGCGCCGCGGTCGTCGGCGCGAGATCGGCGAGCGTCACGGGCTCGTCGTACGCGCCGGGCCGCACGTAACCGGGACCGTAGACGAGCAACGGGACGTCCTGGGTGTAGTCGAACGGCGTGGCGTGGGTCAGACCGCCGTTCACGAAGTTGGGATCCCTCGGGATGATCTGGAGGTCCCCGCTCCGGTCCAGTCGCATCCCACGCCAGGTGCGCAGCAGGGCGTCGTGGTCGACGCTCTCGCACGCGATCCCGGCGAGCTCCCGAGCGCTCGGGCCGACCGGCGCCACGGTCGGTCCGGTGTCCGCCGGGACCGTCGGCCCGCTCCCCCCCGAACCACCCGCCTCGGCGGTGCAGGCCGAGGCCAGGACGGCCAGCGCGAGCGGGAGCGCCGCCGGCCGGGCTCGACGGGTCACTCGCGGGCCTCGGGCAGGCACTCGAGCCGTGGCAGCACGTCGATCGGGAACGCCGCGGAGAACACGAGGTCGTCGAGCTGGTCCGTCGGCACGGCGGAGGGGTCGGGCGCCCCCTGTTCCTCGGTGTAGTCCAGGACGAACTTGGCGATCTGCTCGAACGTGTAGCCGCTCGCCTCCATCGTGGACTCGTTCACGTAGATCTGGCTGGTCCGCACGGCCTGGAAGACGGACTGGTCCGTCGAGGACGGGAAGGCCCGCTCGAGGTCCTCCTCGAGCTGGCCGGGCGTGACCTGGAACGCCCCGGAGACTGCCGGGTCGAACTGGGCCCCGTGGTCGGCGGTGAGCACGAGCACCCACCGGCCCGCGCCGACCTCGTCGTCGAGGAACTCGACGAACCGGCCGAGGTCCTCGTCCTGCCACCGAAGCGTGTCCTGCATCTCCGGGCTGTTGACGCTCCAGATGTGGCTGACGTGGTCGATCGCCTTGAAGTTGACGAAGAGGAGGTCGGGCACGTCGTCGTCCCCGAACCCCTCGCGCGCGATGACCTCCTCGACCATGCGTCCCTGGTACGGAACGCGCGCCGGCGTCGCCCAGCCCTCCTCGTACTGCTCGATCGAGTTGTCCCGCCACTTCCCGTCGAGCGCTCCGTCCTCCCGATCGATCTCCTCGGTGTAGGCCGAGAGCGGCGGCAGGTCGTTGACGTACGCGGGGAACCGGTAGAAGGGCTGGTTCTTGCCCTGGACGTTCCAGGTCGTGCCCTCGGCGCCCTCGTTGTCGGCGTCACTCGGCACCCGGAGCACGGCGATGTCCTGATCTCCGCCGCCCCACAGCGCGCCGTGGCTCGCCATGTTCAGGTGCCACGTGACGCTCGCGAGCGCGCCGACCAGCGGCTCGTTGCCCATCGCGCGGTCGTAGAGGTCGGCGAGGGTCGGCTCCATCAGCAGGACGGGGCCGAGCGCCCCGGCGCGCACGAGGTCCGGGCCGAGGCGAAACTCCGCGTCCGTCTGGCCGGTGTGCATCGGGAACGCGCCGGTCCCGATCGTCGCGTGCGTCGCCGGGGTGATCGACGGGCTCGAGCCCACGCTCGCGTTCTCGTACCAGACGCCCCGGTCGATCAGCGAGTCGAGCACCGGCCAGTCGTCGGGGAACGCGTCGAGCACGCTCATGCCGCCCGCGTCCCACACGAGCGTGACGATGAGCGGCGGCGGCGTGTCGAGCGCCGGGATCTCGGGCAGCGCGCGGCCGTCGATCGCCTCGAAGTCGAAGCCGAGGAGTTCGGCCTGCGTCGGGGCCACGTCGGCCAGCGTCGTCGGACGGTCGACGCGTCCGAGCGCCGGGATCAGGCCCGGGCCGTACCAGAACAGCGGCACGTCCTGTAGGTAGTCCCACGGTCCCGAGTGCGGGAAGTTGGAGCCGAGGAAGTTGGGCTCCTGTGGCACGATCGCGATCTGGCCCGAGCGCCGGGGGTCGGTGCCGCGCCAGACCCGGACGAGCTGCTCGTGCGGCATCGCGCACGCCGCGTCCTCGAGGGCGCCGGGCACCGGCTCGATCGGCGTCGCGGGAGTGATGCCGGTCGGAGATCCGTTCGCTGCGGTCCCCGCGGCCGTGGGGGACCCGGCCGCCACGTTCCCCCCGCCGGCCGCGCGGTCGTCCGAGGTGCAGGCCGTGAGGACGAGCGCCACGGCGAAGAACACGCCGACCGGTCGCCGGCTCACGCGCGAGCCTCGGGGAGGCAGGGAAGCTGGTCCATGAGGGAGGATGGGAACGCCGCCTGGAACACGGGGTCGTCGGCCTGATCGGCGGGCACGACGACCCCGGGCTGGGCGGTGTCGGTCTTGGTGAGGCCCAGGATCCACTCCGAGAGCTCCTCGAGCGTGTGGCCGTTCTGCCGGAGCTCGGTCTCGTTCACGAAGAGCTGCGTCGGCTGCACGAGCTCGACGACCCGCGTCTGGTCGCCATCCGTGTCGAACGTCGCGTTGATCCCGCTCACGATCGGCGTCGCCGAGATCTGGAACGCGCCCGAGATCTCCGGGTCCGGGATCGAACCGTGGTCGGCGGTGAGGACGAACGCCCACTCTCCCTCGCCGACGCGCTCGTCGAGGAAGTTCACCAGCACCTCGAGCTGCTCGTCCTGCGCCCGGACCGCGTCGCGCATCTCGGGGCTGTTCACGGTCCAGACGTGGCTGATGTAGTCGATCATCTTGAAGTTCACGAACAGGAGATCGGGGACCTCGTCCCGCCCGAACCCCTCGCGCTCGATCAGCTCCATCAGCACCCGGGTCTGATAGGGAACCCGCGCGGGCGTGTCGAAGCCCGACAGGAGCTGGTCGATGTCGTTCGCCCGCCACCGGCCGTCGAGCCGCCCGTCGGCCGCGTCGACCGCCCGGACGTCCTCCTCGAACCCGGGGACGTCGTTGAGGTAGTCGGGGAACCGGTAGAAAGGCTGGAGGACCGGAGTGAGGTTCCACTCGAATCCCTCGGCGCCGAGCGTGTCGGCCCCGACCACCTCGCGAACCGCCGCGATGTCCTGGTCGCCGCCGCCCCACATCGACCCGTGGCCGAGCATGCCCAGGTGGATGCTGACCGTGCCGAGCTCGCCGACGACGGGCTCGTTGTCCATCGCGACGTCGTAGAGGTCGGCGAGCGTCGGATCGATCAGGTACGTCGGACCGAGCTTCCACGGCGTCGTGAGCTCCTCGCCGATCCGCAGGCGGTGCGCGACGATCCCGTGATCGTCCGGGAACGTCCCGGTCCCGATCGTCGCGTGCGTCTGCGCCGTGCTGGTCGGGGACGTGCCGACGGTGGCGCGGTCGTACCAGGCGCCCTTCGGGATCAGGGACTCGAGGTACGGCCAGTCGTCCGGCCAGCGGTCGAGGACGTTGCGGCCGGCGGCGTCCCAGACGATCGTGACGATCAGCCTCGGCGGCGAAGGGTTGCCGGCCACCGCCTCGTGCATCGGCGTGCCGTCGGGAGTGCGGAACGGAAAGCCGAGGAGCTCGCCCTGGGTCGGCGCGATGCCGGCGAGCGTGACCGGGCGAGCAACGACGCCGGCCGGCGCGATCTGGCCGGGCCCGTACCAGAACATCGGGATGTCCTGCGCGTAGGGCCACGGCCCCACGTGCGGGAGGCCGGAGCCGACGAAGTTCGGCTCGATCGGCAGGATCTGCAGCTCGGCGCTGCGATCGTCGCGGTTCCCGCGCCAGGTGCGGAGCAGCCACTCGTGCGGCAACGAGCACGCCACCTCGGACAGCTCCCCCGTCGCCAGGGGCGGATCGTCCCGTTCGCCGCCGCCCCAGCCGCAGCCGGCCGCGACGAGCATCAGGACGACGACCAGCGCGGGCAGGCGACGAGAGGTGGTCACGAAGCGCACACGAAACACCACGCAGCGTGCCACGACAACCAACGGGGGCGGCGATAGCGTGGAGAAATCGTGACGGGCCGCCGGCTGCTGATCCTGCTCGTCGTGCTCGCGGTGATCGGGATCCCCGCGGGCGTCCTGCAGGCCGTCTGCGCGGGCAAGTCGTGCGACGAGCCGTCCGGCGAGGCGGCCCCGGTCCCGTTCTGCCCGCTCCCCGGAGAGCTCAGGCGGCAGATCGTCGACGGCTACCGCGAGGGCCGCTCGCCCGACGTCCTCGGCGTCGTTGGTCGGACCCCGGTCTTCACGGACCTCGCCGGCGTCCGCGCGCCCTGGCCCGCCCTCGACACGGCAACGGACGTGCGGGTCCCGATCGTGTTCTGGGGATCGGGGGTGAGCCCGGATGCGCCGATCCCGGAGGGGACGACGCTCGACCGGATCGCGCCGACCGTCGCCCACATCCTCGGTTTCGGGCGTCCCTTCCCGGAGGTGCGGTCCGGAACGACGATCGATGGGGTCGCGAACGGCACGCGTCCGGCGTTGGTGCTGTTGGTCGCGTGGAAGCCGGTGGGGACCTCCGAGCTCGAGGACCTCCCGGGCGAGTGGCCTTTCCTGGCGTCGCTCCTCGACGAAGGGACCGGAACGCTCGTCGCCGAGACCGGTTCGCTGCCTCTCGACCCGACGGCGACGATCGCCACGATCGGGATCGGAGGACTTCCGTTCCAGCACGGCGTCACCGGATCGTTCGTCCGCAACGACCAGGGCGCCGTGGTGCCGGCCTTCGGAGACGGGGCGCCGATCCCCGTGATCGCCACGCTCGCCGACGACCTGGACGACGGGACCGCACAGCGCGCCGTCGTGTCGCTCGTCGCGAGCGAGGAGCTCGATCGAGGCCTGATCGGAGGCGAGTGGTATCCCGAGCACGACCAGGACACCGTCATCGTCGGCCGGGGGGACGACGCCGTCGCGGCGGCGCGATCCCTGCTCCCGGCGCCCGACGGGATGGACGACGTCCCGGACGTACTCGGGGTCGTCCTGGAGGGCGACGTCGCGCGGCTCGACCGATGGACGGAGCAGATCGTGCGCGCCGCCGGTCGGGCGACCGACGACTCCGTCCTCGTCGTCGTCGCCGGGACTGGGTCCGGCGAGCGCGGCCGACTCGCGCTCCCCGACTCCGGCCTCGTCGACGCGGTCGAGAACGCGGTCCCGGGCGAAACGCCCGCCGTGGCGGCCGTGGTCCCCGGCGGGATCTTCCTCGACCAGGACGCGCTCACCGAGGCCGCGGTCACGGGGCAGGCGGCGGTCGACGCGTTGCTCGGACTGACGGACCCGGAAGGGCGGGAGATGATGGCGGACGCGTTCCAGGGGTTCGCCGTCTCGTTCGCGAGGTACTGCTGATGGTCGCCGTCGGCTCCGGGTCTCGAACGGTCTCCACTCGCGCCGCCGTCGCCGTGGGCGTTCTCCTCGTGGTCGGCGCGATCGGCCTTCGGTTCGCCGACCCGCAGCGGGTCGCCTGGGTCCGGACCTTCCTGGTGATCTTCGGGTCCCTCCTGATCCAGGCGCTCCCCTTCGTCATGATCGGCGCTCTCGCGGCCTCGCTCGTCGAAGTGTTCGTGCCGATCGGCACGCTGGAGCGTCTCGGCCGCCTCCCGAGACCGCTCCAGCTCCCGGCAGCCGCCCTCGCGGGCCTCGCGTTCCCCATCTGCGAGTGCGGGTCGGTGCCCGTGGCGCGTCGGCTCGCCCAGCGGGGGCTGATGCCCTCCGCGGCCGTCACCTTCATGCTCGCCGCCCCCGTGCTCAACCCGGTCGTGATCGCATCGACCTTCGTCGCCTATCGCGGGCGCTCGACGTTGTGGACGATGGTCGGCGGGCGGTTCCTTCTCGGGATGCTGGTCGCGATCGCCGTCGGCTGGGTGGTCGGGAGCCGTTCGTCGGACGAGCTCCTGAAGCCGAATCCCCACGAGGCGCACGAACACCCGACAGCGCTCGGCCGCCCGGAGGCGCGCTGGCGCCGCTTCTTCGTGCACCTCGGCAACGACTTCCTGTTCATGGGCCGCTACCTGATCCTCGGGGCGTCGATCGCGGCCGCGATCCAGACCTTCCTTCCGACGTCGCTGCTCGACGGCGTCGCCGGGACGGCCGTGCTGTCGCTCGTGTCGATGATGGCCCTCGCCGCGGTCATGTCGCTCTGCTCGGAATCCGACGCGTTCGTCGCCGCCTCGTTCGTCCAGTTCGGGCCGTCGGCCCAGCTCGCGTTCCTCGTGTTCGGGCCGATGGTCGATCTGAAGCTCATCGCGCTGTACTCCGGGACCTTCCGCCGCGGCTTCGTGCGGGCCGTCGTGGTCGGCGTCGGCGCGACGACACTGGTGGGGACGCTGTGGCTCGGGGTGCTCGTCGGATGACCGACGCCGTCGTCACCCGGGGAGCCCATCGCTCACCTGCCGAGACGTCGGCGGCGCTCCGATGGAGTCCGGAGCGAGTGGCCGGCGCCCTGGTGATCGCCGCGTGGGCGGCGCTCTTCTGGTTCCTCTTGCTGTCGGGCCGCGATGCGTTCTATCTCTCGACGCGGACCGAGTGGATCGTGCCGGTCGCCGCGATCATCCTGACCGCGGCCGCGATCGGCCGCCTGGCCTCGGCC
>JBOGVL010000138.1:0-7348 GCA_050692535.1 Actinomycetota bacterium
GTCATTCCGACCTCACAGGGATCTTCTTCGGCTTCGCCTTCTCGACCTTCGGCACCACGACGGTGAGGATGCCCCGGTCGAACGCCGCCTCGACCTTCTCGGTAGCCACGGTCTGGGGCAGCGTGATCGAGCGGGTGAAGGAGCCGTACCGCCGCTCCACGCGGCGGTAGTTCTCCTCGTTCACCTCACCGGTGAACTCGCGCGAGCCGCTGATCGTCAGGGTCGAGTCCTCCACCGAGACCTCCACGGCGTCCGGCTCGATGCCGGGAAGCTCGAGCTTCGCGACGATCCTGTCCTCCGTCTCGAACACGTCCATCGACGGCATCCAGCTTCCTGACGTGGTCGGACGCATCGGCTCGGCGCCGGTGTCGCTCCGCCCGAACAGCCGGCTCAGGTCGTCCTGGATCGAAACCAGGTCACGGAACGGGTCCCCGCGGACGAGTCTGTCGCTCACTGCTGTGCACCTCCTTCGTCCACGATCTCTCCCTCGACCACGTCGTCCTCGCCCTCGCTCCCGGAAGCCGCGGTCGGTTCGCCCCCGGCGGCCGCGGCCTGCTGCGCCTCGGCCTGCGAGGTCTGCTGGTATATGGCCTGCCCGATGCCCTGGAATTTCTGCATGACGGCGTCGGTGGTGGCCTTGACGGCGTCGACGTCCTCGCCCTTCAGCGCCTCCTTCAGCTCGTCGTTCAGCTTCCTGAGCTCGTCGCGGTCGGCCTCGGGGGCCTTGTCGCCCCACTCATCGAGCGACCGGTCGACCTGATAGGAGAGCTGGTCGCCGGCGTTGCGCGCCTCCGCGGCGTCGCGCCGCTGGTGGTCCTCCGACGCGAACTTCTCCGCGTCGGCCACCATGCGGTCGATGTCCTCCTTGGACAGCGCGGTGCCGCCGGTGATCGTCATGGCCTGCTCCTTGCCGGTGGCCATGTCCTTCGCGGAAACGTTCACGATGCCGTTGGCGTCGATGTCGAAGGCGACCTCGATCTGTGGCACCCCGCGCGGCGCCGGCGGGAGACCCGTGAGCATGAACTTGCCCAGCGATCGCACACCCGGCGAGTACACGGTCTCGGCCTCGCCCTGCAGCACGTGGATCTCGACGTTGCTCTGGTTGTCGTCGGCGGTCGTGAAGATCTCCGACTTGCGCGTCGGGATCGTCGTGTTGCGCTCGATCAGCTTCGTGAAGATGCCGCCCTTCGTCTCGACGCCGAGCGTGAGCGGCGTGACGTCCAGGAGCAGGATGTCCTTGACGTCGCCCTTCAGGACGCCGGCC
Source organism: Actinomycetota bacterium (assembly GCA_050692535.1). Lineage (GTDB taxonomy): Bacteria > Actinomycetota > UBA4738 > UBA4738 > HRBIN12 > CALGFI01. The sequence continues at coordinate 1,265 of JBOGVL010000138.1, forward strand.
TGGATCGCGGCGCCGACGGCGACGACCTCGTCGGGGTTGACGCCCTTGTGCGGCTCCTTGCCGCCCGTGAGCTTCTTGACCAGTTCCTGGATCATCGGCATCCGCGTCGAGCCTCCGACCAGGATGATGTGGTCGATCTGGTCGACGCCCTTGCCCCAGTCCTTCACCGCGAGATCGAAGGGCTCCTTGCACCGCTGCACGAGATCCTCGGTCATGCGCTCGAACTCGCTGCGCGTGAGCTTCATCTCCAGGTGCAGCGGGCCCTCGGCGCCGGCCGAGATGAACGGCAGGTTGATCGTCGCCTCGGAGACCTGGGACAGTTCGATCTTCGCCTTCTCCGCGGCCTCCTTCAGGCGCTGGAGCGCCATCCGGTCCGCGCCGAGGTCGATCCCGTAGTTGTTCTTGAACTCCTTGACCATCCAGTCGATGACGCGCTGGTCCCAGTCGTCTCCGCCGAGCTGCGTGTCACCGTGGGTGGCCTTGACCTCGAAGACGCCCTCGCCGATCTCGAGCAGCGATACGTCGAACGTGCCCCCGCCGAGATCGAACACGAGGATCGTCTGGTCGTGCTGCTTGTCGAGCCCGTAGGCGAGCGCGGCCGCCGTCGGCTCGTTGATGATGCGCAGCACCTCGAGCCCCGCGATCTGGCCGCCCTCCTTGGTGGCCTGGCGCTGCGAGTCGTCGAAGTAGGCGGGGACGGTGACCACCGCCTGTGTGACCGTGTCGCCCAGGTACGACTCCGCGTCGCGCTTCAGCTTGCCGAGGATCTGGGCGGAGATCTCCTGCGGGGTCCACCGCTTGTCGTCCACGTCCACGCCCCAGTCCTTGGAGCCCATGTGGCGCTTCACGGATCGGACCGTGCGGTCGGGGTTGGTGATCGCCTGGCGCTTGGCGACCTCGCCGACGAGGATCTCACCGCTCCGGGTGAACCCCACGACCGAGGGGGTGGTCCGGGAGCCCTCCGAGTTCGGAATCACGACCGGCTCGCCGGCCTCCAGCACGGAGACCACCGAGTTGGTCGTCCCCAGGTCGATCCCAACGGCACGTGCCATGTTCGCGTCCTCCTGTGAATGCCGAGTCGGCCATCCTTCACTTGACCGCCATGATGGAAGTTGAGTCCGATAGTGTCAACCCTAGGCACGGGACGTGGTGTTCCCGCTCGGGAAGATCGGCGGCGATCTCGACGCGCGCCTACGGGGCGGGGGGCAGTGACCCGGGCGGTGGGGCCGGGGGGCGGCGGCGCATCCCGAGCACCGAAGCACCGAGGAGGGCACCCCGAGCAGCAACGACACCATCGCGGCGGCCCGGGAATCCACCAGGTGATCGCCGACGATCCCGCCGGCCGCCAGGACGACCACCGCAACTCCGATTGCACGGCGACCGTCTCAGCGGGATCATCCACCCGGCTCTCCCTTCGATCGGTGCCGGTGATGCCGCAGTTGCCCGGTCGGGGAAAACGACCCGGCGCCGGGGCGCGCCGGTATGCTCGGCCGGATGCTCGCGCGCGCCGCCGTGCTCGTCGCGATGGTCGCCGTGGCCGGTGGACTCGCCACGCGCCGAGGCCTGCTGCTCACCCGCCTCGTGCGGCTCGGCCGACCGGTCGATCGGCGGGGCGACCTCCCGATCCGGGTCGCCCGTGAGGGATCCCGGGTGCTCGGGCAGCGCAAGCTGTTCCAGCGGTTCGTCCCCGGGCTCATGCACGCGCTCATCTTCTGGGGCTTCCTCGTGCTCCTCACCACGATCGTGGAGGTCGCCGGACAGGTGATCGACCCGACGTTCGAGCTTCCGCTGGTCGGCGGAACGGCCTGGCTCGGGCTCGTGCAGGACACCTTCGCCGCCGGGGTCCTCGTCGGCCTCGGGATCGCCGTCGGGATCCGGCTGGGGCAGCGTCCCGAGCGGTTCGTGGGGAGCCACCGACGCGAGGCGTACCGGATCCTCGGCCTGATCTTCTGGATCGTCGTCACGTTGTTCCTCGGGCGCGCGGCGCGGATCGCGCTTGGGCTGGCTCCCGACTGGTGGTGGACACCCGTCTCGACGGCCGCGTCGCAGCTGTTCGACTGGATGTCAGCGGGGTGGATCCGCTTCTGGATGTGGGCGACGTTGTGGGTCCACGTCGCGCTGATCCTCGGCTTCCTCGTCTACCTCGGCTACTCCAAGCACCTGCACATCGCGACCAGCTCGATCAACGTCTTCCTCGGGAGCACCAAGCCGCGCGGATACCTCACGCCGCTCCGGATCGACCTCGAGGCGGCGGGCGACGAGGAGATGTCGCTCGGCGCCGCCACACTCACCGACCTGACGCGCAAGGAGGCGCTCGACCTCTATTCCTGCACGGAGTGCGGGCGGTGCCAGTCGGCCTGCCCTGCCTGGAACACGGGGAAGCCGCTGTCGCCCAAGCTCCTCGTGATGAACCTCCGCGACCATCTCCTCGAGGAGGGACCGCGGCTGCTCGACTCCGGGCCCGGCGGGGAGCCGGCCACGCCGCTCGTTCCCGACGTGATCGACGACGAGGTGGTCTGGGCCTGCACGACCTGCGGCGCGTGCATGCAGGAGTGCCCGGTCGACATCGAGCACATCGACACGATCGTGGATCTCCGGCGCAACCTGGTCATGGCCGAGTCCCGGTTCCCGCCGGAGGCCGCGGCCCTGCTGCGCGGCCTCGAGACCGCAAACCACCCGTGGGGCCTGCCGCAGGCGCAGCGGGCCTCCTGGGCGGACGGCCTCTCCGTGCGGGTGATCGCCGAGGGCGAACGCGCGCCGGAGTACCTGTATTGGGTGGGGTGCGCCGGCTCCTTCGACGAGCGGGCGAAGGCGATCTCCCGGGCGGTGGCCGAGGTGCTGCAGCGCGCGGGCGTCTCGTTCGCGATCCTCGGACCTCGCGAGCTCTGCACGGGCGACCCCGCGAGGCGGATCGGGAACGAGTACCTGTTCCAGACGCTGGCGGAGCAGAACGTCGCCACGATGCGGGAGGCGGGCGTCACCACGGTGATCGCCAACTGCCCCCACTGCTTCAACACCCTGCGGAACGAGTATCCGGACTACGGCGGGCGGTTCGAGGTGGTCCACCACTCCCAGCTGATCGCCCGGCTCCTCGCCGAGGGTCGCCTGCGCCCCACCGTGCGCGTTCCCGCGACCGTCGCCTATCACGACCCCTGTTACCTGGGGCGGCACAACGACGTGTACGGGGATCCGCGACGGGCGTTCGGAGCCGTCCCCGGCGTCGAGACCGTCGAGATGCCTCGCCACGCCGAACGGGGCCTCTGCTGCGGAGCGGGCGGGGCCCGCATGTGGATGGAGGAGCGCATCGGCAAGCGGATCAACCAGGAGCGGATGGACGAGGCCGCCTCCACCGGCGCCGATACCGTCGGGGTGGCCTGCCCGTACTGCCTGATCATGCTCGACGACGGCGCCCGCGCCCGCGGGGACCAGATGCGCGTGCTCGACCTGGCACAGGTGGTCTCGCGTTCGCTGGGGGCCGGCGTCTCCGACGCCTCCAGGTAATCCGTTCGGTCCCCCGCCGAAGCGCCGTGCGCGTTCAAGGCACCCCGCCGATCGGCCGAAAGAAGGAACTAGACCGAACGGTCGCGGCATCCGCCGTGCGGCGGGTACCGACCGGACGGTGCTGCGGGAAGGCAGGCCGCACGACTCGGCCCTGCCCGGGGGTGCGCGGTCGCCCGGCGTTGAGCCGGAGGCGACCGAGCGCCGACATGAGATCGCACCGTGGGAGGAACGTGGAGGCGACGGCCATGCTTCGACACCCGGCGTCGGACGCGGACGAGTGCCGCCGTCTGGCCGAGCTGTTGAACCTCGACGCCGTGGGCCTCGTCCGCGCCGACGAGCGACGTCGGGTCGCCTGGTGGGCTTCTCCGGGCGCCGACGTCGTTCCGCTCGAGCGGATCCTGGACGGCACGGCGACCGGCTGGATCGCGCTGCCCCGCGGGCGGGACCTGGTGTTCGCCCACCTGCCGGAGGGGTCGTCGGCTCGCTCCGTCTCGGCGCTCTCGGCCATGCTCGCCTCGCTCGCCACCGAGACCGACGCCGCCGGCGAGCTCGACGCGGCGACGCCCGAGCACCCGATCGACCGCGAGCGCATGCGCCTCGCCTACGCGATCCACGACGGACTGACCCAGGTGGTCACGGCCTCGGTGCTCGAGCTGGAGTGGCACGCGCGGCGGGCGGACGTCGCTCCCGAGGAGGCGGTCGACGCGCTGAACGCCGCCGCGGGCGAGCTCCGTGTGGCGCTCGAGGAGATCCGCTCGGTCCTGGCCGGCTTGTCGCCGAACGGCGGCGGTTCGCCCGAGCCGCTCGAGGAGCTCATCCAGGGCGTGATCCAGCGCTGGCAGCTCCCCGCCAACTGGTCGGTCGACGGCGATCTGAAGGCCGTTCCCGCGCCCGTGCTCGACGTGGCCTCGTCGGTGATCCGCGAGAGCGTCGCAAACGCGGCGAAACACGGGGGGTCCGCCGAGGTCGCGGTCAAGGTCCGCGTCACGCGGAACGATCTCGAGGTTCGGGTCGAGGACGAGGGGCGCGGCTTCCGTCCGACCGGGACGCTCCAGGACACGAGTCATCTCGGACTCGAGATGATGCGCCGCCGCGTGAACGAGTTGCACGGGTCGCTGGACATCGAATCGTCGCCCGGCATGGGCACACGGGTGGTCGCGAGGCTGCCCGTCTCGGAGCAAGGGGTGAAGCCGTGAAGATCCTCATCGTCGACGACCACGCGCTGGTGCGCCGTGGGATGAACCACGTGGTCCGCGAGTCGTTCCCCGACGCCGAGATCGTCGAGGCGGGGACCGCGGCGGACGCCCTCGAGGCGATGACGTCGAAGAAGATGGACGTCGCGCTCGTGGACGTCCGCATGCCCGACTCGGACGGCCTCGAGTTGCTGCACGAGATGAAGAAGCGGTGGGCGAACGTTCCCGTGATCATGCTGACGTCGTTCGACCATGCGCACTACGTCCGGCGAGCGCTCGCGGAGGGCGCCGCGGGCTACATGCTCAAGGACGCGACCCCCGAGGATCTCGAGCAGGCGATCAAGGTCGCGCTCTCGGGTGGCGGGAACGTCCTGTCGCCGAAGGTGATCCAGAACCTCTTCGACGCGATGGACGGATCGGCCCCGACCGACAACGGCGACGGCACGCACCGTCCGAACAGCGCGCTCACGCAGCGGGAGAACGACATCCTGTCACTGCTCGCCGAGGGACGGAGCAACCGGGACATCTCGCGCGCCCTGTACCTGTCGGAGAAGACGGTCAAGGCACATCTCGCGGCGATCTTCCGCAAGCTCGGCGTCAGCAACCGCACGCAGGCCGCGATGGCGGCCGTCGCGATGGGAATCGGCCCCACGGCGCAGGCCCTCGGTAGCGCCGTCGCGATGCAGTCCGGGAGGACTCGGTAGGCGACCAGGTCGGCGATGAAGGTGGACCGGAGGGAGCGGCCCGGGGAGCCCGGCGCTCCGACACGACGTTGGACGGGACGGCGAGGCGGCCGCGAGGCGGATGATGGCTGACAAGCAGGGACTGCTCGGGGCCCGCTCGACGGAGCCGGATTCCGACGGCTCCGTCGGACGCGACGACCGCGAGGCGTACGAGGAGGACTGGTACCGCAGCCTCCGAGCCCTCGCCGAGCGCCAGCAGTCCCTGGCCGACCGGGACGCGGAGCTCGAGGAGGACGACCCCGAGCCGGAGGAGCCGGGGCCCGGCGACACGCTCCTCGAGCCGGTCGACACCCCCCCGCTCGACGAGGACCTGCCCGAGGCGCCCGTTCGCGAGGCGCTGGCGGAGCTCGCGGACCGGTCGGCGCCGGGCGACGACGTCGAGACGGACGCGGGGCCGCCGGGCGACACGGAGCCCCGGTTGCGCGTCGTCCCCGAGCCCGTCGAGGAGGATCCGGAGGACCTCGTCCCGCGGGACGAGGTCTCGGACGCCTTCGAGGCGATCCCTGCCTACGTCCCGCCCGAGACCGAAGCCGCGGAGCCCGAACTCGAAGCCGCGGAGCCCGAACTCGAAGCCGCGGAGCCCGAACTCGAAGCCGCGGAGCCCGAACTCGAAGCCGCGGAGCCCGAACTCGAAGCCGCGGAGCCCG
>JBOGVL010000139.1:0-7345 GCA_050692535.1 Actinomycetota bacterium
ACCTGGCGCAGGAGGAAGGGCGTGAGTTGGCGAGGGTCGAGACCCATACATCTCCCTTCGGCCGGTCCCCGTGCCCGGTTGACAGCGAGGGGCGGGCCGCGATTGACTTGCACCTGCAAATCCGAGTTACGGAGTCGGAAATCGCCATGATCCGAACGCGGTGCCGGGGCCTGGTGGGGGCGATGATCCCGTCACGGCTGTGCTGTACGACACCGACGCGCCCGGCGGAGGGCGCCTAGGTTCACCGAGCGGTTCACCCGAAAGATCGGCATCGGGCAGACGAGGGGCCGCCGCGGCGGCCCCTTCCATTTCGCCTGGCACGGGCCCAGGCGCGAGGTTCGAGAGCGAAGGAGGAGTGCGGATGGCGGAGTACGCGAACCCCGACGCGCTGGTCGAGACCGGCTGGCTCGAGGAGCACCTGGACGACGCGGGCCACCGCGTGATCGAGGTCGACGAGGACACCCAGGCCTACGAGAAGGGCCACATCCGGGGGGCCGTCGGCTGGAACTGGAACACCGACCTGCACACCAAGGTCGGCCGCGAGTACGTGAGCCGGCAGGAGCTCTCGGATCTCCTGTCGCGGGCGGGCGTCGGCGACGGCACCACGGTCGTCCTGTACGGCGGCAACAACAACTGGTTCGCCGCCTACGCCTACTGGATCCTCAAGCTGCGGGGCTTCGAGAACGTGAAGCTCCTCAACGGCGGGCGCAAGAAGTGGGAGCTGGAGAGCCGCGAGCTGACGCAGGACGTTCCGAGCCACGACCCCACGGGGATCGCCATCGGGGGAGCGGAGCGTCCGGATATCCGCGCCCTCCGGGACGAGGTCCTGGGCAAGCTGGAGGCGTCGGCGTTCGTCGACGTCCGCTCTCCCGAGGAGTTCCGGGGCGAGAAGCTTGCGCCCGACCACCTGCCCCAGGAACAGGCGCAGGTGCCGGGACACATCCCCGGGGCCGCGAACGTCCCGTGGGTCAAGGCGGCCAACGACGACGGCACCTTCAAGAGCGCCGACGAGCTGAAGGCGCTCTACGACGCGGAGGGCGTGACCGGCGACCGGGAGGTCATCGCGTACTGCCGGATCGGCGAGCGGAGCTCGCACACGTGGTTCGCTCTGACCGAGCTGCTCGGGTACGGGAACGTGAAGAACTACGACGGCTCGTGGACCGAGTACGGCTCGCTGGTGGCGGCCCCGGTCGAGAAGGGCTGAGCGCACCGAACCGACGGAGGCTCCGGCGATCGCCGGGGCCTCCGCGTGCCTCTTGACCTGGGGGAACAGCTGGGGGGAACGAACGTGCGTTATTCCTATCGTCCAGGTCGACTTTGCGCCCCGCGCCTGGGTATGCTGGGTAGGCACGGGAACGCACGCCCGGCGCACCGGAAAGGATCAGCGTGGCCGTCACTCAGGAAGAGCACCTCCAGGAACTCTCCAAGGGCTACCGCTTCGACTGGAAGGACCCGTCGCACTCGGTCTTCACGCCCAAGAAGGGCCTGAACGCCGACGTTGTCCAGGAGATCTCCGCGCTGAAGGACGAGCCGGAGTGGATGCGGAAGTACCGGCTGAAGGCGCTGAAACACTTCGGGCAACGGCCGATGCCGTGGTGGGGTGCGGACCTGTCGGGCATCGACTTCGACGACATCTACTACTTCATCCGCTCCACCGAGAAGCAGGCCCAGGAGTGGGACGACCTGCCCGAGGACATCAAGGGGACCTGGGACAAGCTCGGGATCCCCGAGGCGGAGAAGAAGTACCTCGGCGGCGTCTCCGCCCAGTACGAGTCCGAGGTCGTGTACCACAAGATCAAGAAGGAGCTCGACGACATCGGCGTCCTGTTCACGGACATGGACACCGCGCTCCGCGAGCACCCCGACATCGTCCGGGAGTACTTCGGGACCATCATCCCGCCCAACGACAACAAGTTCGCCGCGCTCAACTCGGCCGTGTGGTCGGGCGGGTCGTTCATCTACGTTCCGCCGGGCGTCCACGTCGACATCCCGCTGCAGGCGTACTTCCGCATCAACGCGGAGGCGATGGGTCAGTTCGAGCGGACGCTCATCATCGCGGACGAGGGCAGTTACGTGCACTACGTCGAGGGCTGCTCGGCGCCGATCTACACGCGCGACTCGCTGCACTCGGCCGTGGTGGAGATCATCGTGAAGAAGGGCGCCCGCGTCCGCTACACCACCATCCAGAACTGGTCGAACAACGTGTACAACCTCGTGACCAAGCGGGCCGCGGCCCACGAGGACTCCGTGATGGAGTGGATCGACGGCAACATCGGCTCCAAGGTGACCATGAAGTACCCGTCGATCTACCTCCTCGGGAAGGGCGCGCGCGGCGAGGTGCTCTCCGTGGCGTTCGCGGGCAAGGGTCAGCACACGGACGCGGGCGGCAAGGCGATCCACGCCGCACCCCACACGACCTCGGTGATCAACTCGAAGTCGGTGAGCAAGGATGGCGGTCGCACGGGCTACCGCGGCCTCGTCCGCGTCGAGCCGGGCGCCGATCACGCGAAGTCGATGGTCCGCTGTGACGCGCTGATCCTGGACGAGGCCTCACGCTCGGACACGTACCCGTACGTCGAGGTCGAGGAGCAGACCGCGCAGCTCGGCCACGAGGCGTCGGTCGCCCGCATCGGCGAGGACCAGCTCTTCTACCTGATGAGCCGAGGCCTCTCCGAGGCCGAGGCCTCCGCGATGATCGTGAACGGGTTCATCGAGCCGATCACCCGCGAGCTCCCGATGGAGTACGCCGTCGAGCTCAACCGGCTGATCGAGCTCCAGATGGAGGGCGCGATCGGCTAGCAGCCGGCGCGGCCGCAGGACTCCGAGAGGGCAGGCCGCGCGGTCTGCCCTCTCGCATGGACGGTGACGGGAACACGTGATGCAGACGACCGAGAACGGGTTCGACGAGGAGGCGCTCGCCGCGCTGCCGGCGACGGCGTCGTTCGTCGAGACGCTGCGCAAGCAGGCGTTCGACGAGTTCCTCGCGCTGCCGATCCCGTCGCAGGAGACCGAGGAGTGGCGGTACACGGACCTGGAGGCCTTCGACTTCGGCCTGCGCCCGTTCGCCGAGGGCGGACGGGCCGACAACCTGGACGACGTCCCGGAGGCGGTCCTGGCGGCGGCCGGCAGCGTCGGCGAGCGGTCGGGCCTGCAGATCCAGCGGAACTCCGAGGTGGCCCTAGCGCACCTGGACCCGCGACTCGTCGAGCGGGGCGTGTGGTTCGGCGACCTGGACCGCGCCGCCCAGGAGCGGCCCGAGCTCGTCGAGCCACACCTGCACGGCCTGGTCGCGACGGACCGCTCCAAGTTCACGGCCCTGCACGCGGCGTTTCGGACCGGCGGGACCTTCCTGTACGTCCCGAAGGACGTCCGTGTCGAGCTGCCGATCCAGACCATGACGTTCATCGACGCCGAGGGGGCGGCGATCTTCCCGCGCACCCTGCTCCTGGCCGACGCCGGGTCGGAGGTCACGTTCATCGACCGGTACGTCTCGCCGCCGCTCGGGCGGGCCCTCTCCGACGCGGTGGTCGAGATCTACGCCGGCGACGGCGCCCGGGTGCGGTACGTGGCGCTCCAGGACTACGGGGAGGGTGTCACGCACCTATCCGTCCAGCGGGCCCGGGTCGGCCGAGACGCGGCGCTCCGCACGCTCGGCGTGGCGTTCGGCGCCGCGCTCTCGCGGGCGGAGGTCGAGACGGTGCTGGCCGGGGACGGTGGATCGAGCGAGATGCTCGGCGTGTATTTCGGCGACGGCGACCAGCACATCGACCACCGCTCGATCCAGGACCACGTCGGATCGCGCACGTCGAGCGACCTGCTCTACAAGGGCGCGATGCGCGACCGCTCGAACGCGATCTACACGGGCACCGTGGTGATCGAGCAGGGCGCGCACCAGTGCGACGCCTACCAGACCAACCGCAACATCCTGCTCTCCGAGACCGCCCGGGCGCAATCGGTGCCGAACCTCGAGATCCTCACGAACGACCCGACGCGCTGCGGCCACGCGGCGAGCGTCGGCCCGGTCGGCGAGGACGAGCTGTTCTACCTCATGAGCCGCGGCATCCCGAGGGCCGAGGCGGAGCGCCTGATCGTGTTCGGCTTCTTCAACGAGGTCCTCGACCGGGTCGAGATCCCCGAGATCCGCGACGGTCTCGTCGCCGCGATCGAGGGCGAGCTCGCGAGGGGGCTTTGACGATGGCGCTGGTTCGGATCTGCGGCGTGGGCGACGTGCCGGTCGGCGAGGTCCGGCGGTTCGAGCTCGACCACCGGCCGTTCGCGGTGGTCAACCTGGGAGACGAGGGCTTTCGCGTGGTCGACGCGATCTGCTCGCACGCGCACTACTTCCTGGACGAGGGCGAGGTGGACGCGGACTTCGAGACGATCGAGTGCCCGAAGCACGGGTCGACCTTCGACCTCAACACGGGCAACCCGCGCTCGTTGCCGGCGACGCAGCCGGTCGACGTGTTCGCGGCCAAGGTGGACAACGACGATGTCCTGATCGAGGTGTGACGAAGATGACCGAACCCGCGACGCTGGAGGTACGGGGGCTCGAGGCCTCCGTGGAGAACAAGCCGATCCTGAAGGGGATCGACCTGGTGGTGCGCCAGGGCGAGACGCATGCCCTGATGGGCCCGAACGGCTCGGGCAAGTCGACGCTCGCGAGCATCCTGATGGGCCGCCCCGGGTACGTGGTGACGGCGGGTCGGGTGCTGTTCAAGGGCGAGGACATCACGAAGCTCACGGCCGACAAGCGGGCGGAGCGAGGGCTGTTCCTCGCGATGCAGTACCCGGTGGAGATCCCGGGCGTCTCGGTCGTGAACTTCCTTCGCACCGCCTACAAGAACGTCAAGGGCGAGGAGATCAACGCGCTCGCCTTTCGCAAGCACATGAAGGAGAAGATGAACCTGCTCGGCGTCGAGGACGCGATGGTCCAGCGCTACGTCAACCAGGGGTTCTCCGGCGGGGAGAAGAAGAAGAACGAGGTGCTCCAGCTCGCGGTGCTCGAGCCGGAGATCGCCGTGCTGGACGAGACGGACTCGGGCCTGGACATCGACTCCCTCAAGGCGGTCGCGACCGGGGTGGCACAGCTGATCGGGCCCACCCTCGGCGTGCTGCTCATCACGCACTACCAGCGCATCCTGGACTACGTCGAGCCGGATTTCGTCCACGTCATGATCGACGGGCGTATCGTGAAGTCCGGCGGCAAGGAGCTCGCCCGGGAGCTGGAAGAGAAGGGCTACGAGGGCATCCGCAGGGAGCTCGGCCTCGAGGAGGCCGTGGCGACCCCGTGATCACAGGGGAGGCGAGCGCGCGATGGCGGTGACCGAGCAGCGTTCCTCGGATCGTCTGGACGTCGCCCGGATCCGGGCGGACTTCCCGATCCTCGAGCGGACGATGCCGGACGGGACGCCGATCGTCTACCTCGACTCGGCGGCCACCTCGCAGAAGCCCGTGCAGGTGATCGAGGCCGAGGCGGACTTCTACCGGTACCACAACGCGAACGCCCACCGCGGCCTCTACCTACTGGCCGAGGAGGCGACCGATCTCTACGAGCACGCGCGGGCCTCGCTCGCCCGGTTCGTCGGCGCCCCCCAGCCGGAGACGATCGTGTTCACGCGCGGAACGACGGAGTCGACGAACCTCGTGGCGCACGCCTGGGCGCGCCGGTTCGTCAAGGAGGGCGACGAGATCCTCCTGTCGGACATGGAGCACCACTCCAACATCGTTCCCTGGCAGCTGGCCGTGCGGGACACCGGCGCCACCCTCCGCTACCTCCCGCTGACCGACGACGGCCTGCTCGATCTCTCGGATCTGGGCTCGCTGCTCACGGAGCGGACGAAGCTGTTCGCCGTCACGGGCATGTCCAACTCGCTCGGCACGCTGCCGCCGATGAAGGAGCTGGTGGAGGCCGCGCATGCCGTCGGCGCGCTCGTGCTCGTCGACGGCGCCCAGCTCGTGCCCCACGTCCCCGTGGACGTCGTCGAGATGGACTGCGATTTCCTCACGATCAGCGGCCACAAGATGCTCGGCCCGACCGCGTCCGGCGGCCTCTACGGCAAGCTCGAGCACCTCGAGGCGATGGACGCGTTCCTGGGTGGCGGCCACATGATCGACGAGGTGTTCCGCGACCACTCGACTTGGAACACCGTCCCCTACAAGTTCGAGGCCGGGACGATGAACCTGGCCCAGGAGGTCGGGCTCGGCGCCGCGATCGACTACCTGGAGGCGCTCGGGATGGACGCGGTCCGCGAGCACGAGGAGGAGATCACCGCGTACGCGATCGGCAGCCTGCTCGATGCCGGAGCCACCGTGTTCGGGCCGAAGGACGCGAGCGTGCGTGGTGGCGCGGTGTCGTTCTGGTACAAGGAGGTCCACCCGCACGACCTCGCGACGATCCTCAACGAGGAGGGCGTGGCGATCCGGGCGGGCCACCACTGCAACCAGCTCGTGATGCGGCGGTTCGGCGTCCCTGCCACCGCGCGCGCGAGCTTCTACGTCTACAACACGAAGGATGAGGTCGACGCGCTGGTCGCGGCTCTCGCCAAGGCCGAGGGCGTGTTCGGTTTCTGAGGGGGCACGCGTGGCGCTCGACGAGATCTACAAGGAAGTCATCCTCGACCACTACAAGAACCCGCGGAACAAGCGGGAGATGCCGGCGGCCGAGCACACCTGCTCGAAGAACAACCCGCTCTGCGGAGACGAGATCACTGTCTTCGTCCACGACGACGACGGCAAGATCCTCGACGTCTCGTTCGTCGGACAGGGTTGCTCGATCAGCCAGAGCTCGGCCTCGATGATGACCGAGGCCGTGACCGGGAAGACGGTCGACGAGGTCGACGCCCTCACCCGGGAGGTCCGCGCGATGCTCTCGGGCGAGACCGAGCCGGACGAAGACGCGTTCGGCGAGCTCGTCGCCCTGAAGGGCGTCGTGAAGTACCCGGTCCGGGTCAAGTGCGCCGTGCTCGCCTGGGACGTGCTCCAGGAGGCGCTGGCGGGCGAGGGCGCCGCCGCGGGCTCCTCCTCCCACTAGTCGGGCACGACCCCGACGAACCCCTCGGCCCCGATCGGCCGTTCGTCGTGCGCGAGCGCGACCGCCACGACCTCGAAGCCGGCCTGCTCGATCAGGCGCAGCCACGTGTCGCGCGGGAACAGGCCGCAGAGGTGTTCGTCGAGTTCGGCGTGCACGGAGCCGTCGGGCTCGTGGAGCACGTAGGTGAGGTCCATCCGGACCGTCGTGTCGTCGGGGTCCGGGTCCCACGTCCACTCCAGGTACCGGAGCGCGCGATCGACTCCGTCGTGCCCCCCGTGGTCCGTCGCGGGCTCGAAGGTCTCGCGCACCGAATCC
>JBOGVL010000140.1:0-7307 GCA_050692535.1 Actinomycetota bacterium
GGCTGGCAGGGCCTGCATCTGGTCGAGGCCGCGCTCGTCGTCGACGGCCGCGAGGCCGAGCGGCTCATCTACGAGATCGAGGACACGCAGCTCAAAGTCGGGGACCAGACGATCTTCGCGGGCACCGGCGCCACGGCGTCCGGCCGATACCTCCGGGTGAGCGGCTCCCAGGTCGTCGTGACCACGGGTGGGGGGAACCTCTCGCTCCACGTGGGGGCGGAAGTGCTCCGCGCGATCCCCGAGCGCGCGAGCTTCGAGCTGTCGGTGACCGGAGATCGCGGTGAGACGGTGTCGATCCGCCGAGGTTTCGCGAGCCCGGAGCCGGAGGGACTGGGGTGGGGCACGGTCGCGACCGCGGTGATCGTCGCCCTGCTCGCGGGGGGGTTCGTCGGGAACCTGTTCGCGTCCCGCCGCCGGCCGCCGCCGCGCCTGTCCGTCTACGGCACGATCCAGCGACGACTGGACGCCGATCGCCCCGCCGCCCGGCCGACCGGGCACGCCGGCGGCTCGAGGTGATGCGTCGAGCGGGAGCCGTCCGGTGACCGGGCCCCCGAACGATCGCGGGGTCTTCTCGGCGATCGGGTCCGCGATCGCGGCGGCGCCGGAGCGCGACGAGGCGACGCCGGGGTTGTGGGGCGAGCTGGCGGAGCGCGTCGACCCCGCCGAGTTCCGGCCGCAGCTGGCGGCGGACGTCGAGGTCAAGGAGTTCGCCCTTCGCTGGGGCAACGACTACGCGATGATCGCGAACCCGCGCGAGCTCTTGCACTACCGGCTCGAGCCGGGCGAGGTGGAGCTGCTGCCCCTCATGGACGGCACGCGCACGGTCAAGGAGATCGTGGTCGAGCGCTTCCGCGAGTCCGGCGACCTCGAGCTCTCGGGCGTCGCCGACCTCGTCCGACAGCTCCGCGTCGGGGACTTCCTGACCACCCCGTTCCTCGACGTCGAGTCGGCCGTCCGGCGGGCGATCGATCCGGTGTCCGCGGCCCGCGCGCGCGCCCGCCAATTCGCGAAGACGCTCTCGCTCGACTGGACGGGGGCGCACCGGTTCGTGTCGTGGTCCTATCGGTACCTGCTCCGCTGGTTCTTCATCCCGTGGGTCGGCGTGCTCGCGCTGCTCGCGGCCATCGCGGGCGGACTGGCCTTCTGGTCGCTGTACCGGTCGGGGCGGTTCTCGCTCTCGGGTGAGTCGGCGGCCGCGGAGTCGCTCCTGCTGCTCGCGATGAGCTACTTCCTCACGTTCATGCACGAGCTCGGGCACGCGGTCGTGCTCGTCCACTACGGGCGCCGGGTGAAGAGCGCCGGCTTCATGATCTACTTCGGGTCGCCGGCGTTCTTCGTGGACTCGTCGGACGGGCTGATGATGGATCGTGGCCAACGCATCGTGCAGTCGGCCGCCGGCCCCTACACCGAGCTGATCATCGCCGGCGCCGCGTCGGCCCTGGCCTGGGCGTTCCCCGAGTGGTCCGTCGCGCCGGCCCTCTACAAGTTCGCGCTCCTGAACTACTTCATCATCTTCCTGAACCTCGTGCCGCTGCTCGAGCTCGACGGCTACTGGCTGCTGTCGGATCTGATCCAGGTCCCGGACCTTCGACCTCGGTCGTTGCAATTCATTCGCTACGACCTGTGGCGGAAGCTCCGGCGGAAGGAGCGGTTCACCCGGCAGGAAGTCGGGCTCGGCCTGTATGCCGTCCTCGGTGTCGCCTTCACGATCCTGTCGTTCTGGTGGTCGTTCTTCTTCTGGGAGGAGATCTTCGGCGGTCTGGTCCGGGCGCTCTGGGACGGTGGCGCGGTGGGCCGGGTCCTCCTGGTCGCGCTCGCGCTGTTCGTCATGGGCCCGGTGATCCGCGGAGCCATCGCGTTGGTGCGCTCGATGGTCCGAAAGGCGAGCGCCGCGATCCGGGCGATCCGGTTCCGTCTCCAGACCCGCTGGCGGGTGGAGGCCGCGGAGCTGATCGATGCGCTCCCGATCTTCGAGGACCTGTCCGAGGAGGCGCTCTCGGATCTTGCGGGGCGCGTCCAGCTTCGCGCGTTCCCGGCCGGCAGGTCCGTGTTCCGGCAGGGCGACCGGCCGGAGGCCTTCTACGTGGTACGCGACGGCGTCCTCCACGTGCTCGAGGAGGACCCCGACACCGGCAAGGAGCGGGTGCTCCGGACCCTCGGCCGGGGCGAGTCGTTCGGCGAGCTCGGGCTCATCGACGGCGTCTCCCGGACCGCGTCCGTGCGGGCGATCGAGGACGCCCAGCTGTTCGAGGTCGACGAGCCGACGTTCGACCGGCTCCTGGCCGACATGGTGCACGTCCCGGAGTTCGCACCCACGCTCCAGGCGGTGGCGGAGCTTCGCCGGCTCCCGGCGTTCGCGATCCTCGGCGCCGACGACCTGGCCGAGGTGCTCGAGCACGGCGCGTGGGTCAACGTCCCGCCGGGGGAGACGATCATCGAGCAGGGGCAGGAGGGCGATGCGTTCTACGCGGTCCGGTCGGGGCAGGTGGAGGTGCTCGAGGGCGGCCGGCTCATCGGGACGCTCGGTCCCGGGTCGCACTTCGGCGAGATCGCCCTGCTGATGGACGTTCCGCGGACCGCGTCGGTCGTGGCTCGGACGCCGGCCCGCCTGTTCCGGCTCGACCGGGACGGGTTCGAGCAGGCGATCGCGGGGGCCTTCCGACGAGGCACGCTGAACCCCTCGGCGTCGATCGACCGGACCTGGCAGCATTAGGGCCGAGAGGGGGGCCAGGTCCATGGACTGCTGGCACTGTCACAGGACGGCGGTCGGCGCGTGTCGGTTCTGCGGCCGCGGCATCTGTGAGGACCACGTCGAGACCCTGCCCTACGTCCTGCAGCTGTTCCGCGGCAAGGACGTCACCCGCGCCCTCGTGGTCGAGGACGCGCTGTACTGCGGTGCCTGCACGCCGCGGCCGGACCCGCTCGACCTTCCAGAGCTCGATTCCGAAACGTGACGCACGTCACAGGTTCCGGTGTGACGCAGATCACCCCGACCCTGGTGACGGCCGGCACATCCGTTCGGTGACGACCGCGCGACGATAGCCGGCGAAGTCTGACTCAGCCCCGCGGGGGCCCGGAGCGCGAGCGGGAGGTGAATCAAGTGGCGGAGAAGAGGATCTCCCCGAAGGCCGCGACCTCGAAGAGCACGAAGGGCACGTCGAAGGCGGCGGCGACCCGGGTGACGAAGAAGAAGCTGGCCAAGAAGACGGCGAAGAAGACCGGTTGACCTGCACGTCCGCAACTACCCGCTCGGTGGGCCCGGGATCCGGATCCGGGCCCGCCTTGCGATCCGAGCCACCTCCGGGCGTTCCGAGCTCCCACTATCCGAGGGGGATGCACTTGACTAGCCTTGCGCTCATGTCGACGACGACGGCTCCGTCGCCCCTCGTCGATGAGATGGCGCGCACCCCCTTGTTCGCTGGCGCGGCGCCGGGGACGATCGCCCGGCTCGCCGAGCGCGGGACCGTCCGCCACTACCGTCGCGGGACCTACCTCTTCCATCAGGGCGACGACTCGCCCGAGGTGTTCTTCCTCGTGACGGGCAAGGTCGAGATCAGCTCGCTCTCCGCCAACGGCCACCGTCAGCTCCACACGACGCTCGATCGGCCGCAGTTCTTCGGGGAGCTCGGGGTGCTGGGCGGGATGGTCCGGACGGCGGCCGCGATCTCCCTCGAGGAGTCGTCGGTGTGGGTCGTTCCGGCCGCCGCGTTCGCCGAGTACCTCTCCGAGGAGCCCGCGGCGTCGCTGTCGATCCTTCGGGCGCTGGCCCGCCAGGTGCAGTCGCACGAGGCCTTCGTGGAGGACCTGCTCTATCTGGATCTCAAGGGCCGGGTCGCCAAGCGCCTGCTCCAGCTGGTGGCGCCGTCGCTGGACGAGCTGCCCGAGGACGGAGCGGTGCTCCCGTCGATCGTGACCCACGCGGATCTGGCAAGCCTGTGCGGCGGCAGCCGCGAGAACGTCACGCGGATCCTCTCGGACCTGCAGCGCCGCGGCTTCGTGGAGCGCGAGGGCCGGCGCTTCGTCCTGAAGAAGATCTCGGGTCTCGCCCGCCTCGCCGGGGTGGAGGAGCGTCCGTGACGATCCAGTCCCTGCGGCGCCGCTTCCGCACCGCCGCGGCGGCCCACAACTGGCTGGAGGAGACGACCACCGTTCTGGGCGTCGCCTTCTTCGTCCTGGCCGCGGCGTGCATCGTGGGGATCGCCGTCTCGATCGCGAGCCTCGGCGACCCGGATCCCGGCTTCGGGGCGACCGGCGGTTTCCTCCAGGCCACTCGAGGATTCGGTATCGCGTTGCTCGCCGTGTTCGGCGTCCTCTCGGCCGGCGTGGGATGGTTCATGGCCGGCGAGCCCATCCGCCGCGCCGCACGGCGACTCCGCGGTCGCGGCTGAACCGGGCGGCCCGCGGGCTCAGCCGCCGATCGCGGACATGCTGCGCTCGGGTTGGACGAAGTCCGGATGGTTGATCCGGTGGCCCGACCACTTGCTCCACACGGTCGCGCGGATCAGCGACTCGAGCTCGTCGTCGCCGACTCCCGCGCGCATCGGCCCGCGAAGGTCGGTCTCCTCGAGGGCGAACAGGCACGCGCGCAGCTGCCCCTCCGCCGTGATTCGCAGTCGATTGCAGGTGTCGCAGAACGGCTGGGTCACGCTCGCGATCACCCCGACACCCCCGGGCGCACCGTCGGCGAACCCGTAGCTCGTGGCCGGTTCGTGATCCGGGCCCAGCGAGGCGAGCGGATAGACCGCGTCGATGGCCTCGAGGATCCGAACCGACGGTACGACCTTCGCGCGCTCCCAGGCGTGCTCGGCGTCCAAGGGCATGTACTCGATGAAGCGCACGGTGTGACCGTGCTCTCGTGACCAGCGGGCGAAGTCCACGACCTCGTGCTCGTTCGTCCCGCCGATCACGACACAGTTGATCTTGATCGGGGTGAGCCCGGCGGCCTGCGCGGCGCGGATCCCCCGGAGCACCCGGTCGAGCGCGTCGCGGCGTGTCATCTCCTCGAACCGGTGCCGGACGAGCGAGTCTAGCGAAACGGTCACCCGGTCGAGGCCCGCCTCGGCGAGCGGGACGGCCAGGCGGTCGAGCAGGACACCGTTCGTCGTCATCGACAGGTCGACCTCCGGCGCGACCGTCCGGAGCATCCGGACGAGCTCGGCCAGGTCGGCCCGGACCGTCGGCTCCCCCCCGGTCACCTTGACGGAGCGGACGCCGAGCCCGACGAACAGCGAGAGCAGCCGCGTGAGCTCCTCGAACGTGAGGATCTCGGTCTTGGGCAGCCAGGCGAGCCCCTCCGCGGGCATGCAGTAGGTGCAGCGGAAGTTGCAGCGGTCGGTTACGGACAGGCGCAGGTCGTCGGCGACCCGGTCGAACGTGTCGACCAGGGACCCCTGCGCGGGGAACGACGGGAGCCGGCGATCCATCACGAACCTCCAGCCTACCCCTTCCCTCCTCAAGCCCGGGCGGGAGCCTCCGGGAGCAAGCCGTCGAGCGTCTCGAGCGCGGCCGCCAGGGCGTCGGCCCGGGGTTGGCCGGCGTCCGTGGCATGGCCCACCGAGGATCCGAGCAGGAAGGCGGCGAGCGGGGTCGTCCGGCGTTCGACGCGATGCGCGACATCCCGCGCCGCGGCGAGGAGCCGCTCCGCGTCACCGCGCGAGAGGGGGTCCTCTCCGAGCGCCGCCGCAAGTTGGTCGATCCAGTCGTCCATCACGCTCGCCTCCAAGGTCGTGGGCGCTTCTGAACCGTACCGGGCCGAGGTGGCGCCGGCGGAGGCATCTAGGATGAGGCCGATGGAAGGCGCCGCCGCCGCCGTGGTCACGGTCTCCGACGGGGTGTCCCAGGGCACCCGCGAGGACGAATCCGGCGATCTCGCGGCGGCGATCCTGCAGGCGGCGGGGTTCGGGCCCGTCCGGCGCGCCGTCGTTCCCGACGAGCGCCCGGAGATCGAACGCATCCTCCACGCCGTCGTGGACGACAACGGGGTGGCGCTGGTCGTGACGACGGGGGGCACCGGGTTCGGGCCACGCGACGTGACGCCCGAGGCCACCCGGAACGTGATCGACCGCGAGGCGCCGGGCCTCGCCGAGCTGATGCGGCGCGCGGGCCTCGAGCAGACCCCGATGGCCGCGCTCTCCCGGGCGGTGGCAGGGAGCCGCGGTCGCGCGCTGATCCTGAATCTCCCCGGGAGCCCGACGGGCGTGCGCGAGGGCCTCGAGTCGGTGCTTCCGGTGGTGCCCCACGCGATCGAGCTGCTCGGCGGCCGTACCGGCGAACATCCCACCGGACACGCGCACGCCGACGAGCGGGCCGGCGACCGCGCGTGGGTCGACGTCCGGGCGGTCCAGGTCGAGGGGTCGCCGCCCTGCCGAGTCGGCAACGCCATGCGGATCGTTCCGGGCGGCGAGGTCCACGGCACGCTCGGTTGTGCCGAGTTCGACGAGGCGGCGGTGCGGGACGCCGCCGTGATCGCCCGGGGCGGCGAACCCCAGAGCCGCCGATACCACCACGAGCACGGCGACGCCGTCGTCTTCTTCGATCCGCCGCCCGCGCGATCGCGGCTCGTGGTGGTCTCGGCGACGGACGTCGCACGGGAGCTCCGACGCCACGCCGCCCGGCTCGGCGACGAGACGGTCCTCGTCGAGTCCCGCGCCGAGCGGATCACGACGGCCGATCGCTCCCAGCCGGGGAGGGTGGCCGGCTCGTTCGAGGATACGCCGCTGGACGAGCGGACCGACGTCGTTTTCACCGACCACGACGCACCCGAGATCGGCGACCGGCTGGCCGAGGTCCTGCGGTCGCCGGCGCGGTTCGTCGGGGTGATGGGCAGCCGCCGCCACGTCGCTCCCTACCTCGAGGGCCTACGTCGGATGGGGTTCGACGATGACGCGATCGGCCGGATCCGCTCCCCGGTCGGCCTGGACCTCGGCGGGCAGCGTCCGGAGCAGATCGCCCTGTCGATCGTCGCGGGCGTCGTCGCCGCTCGGCACGGGCGGGACGGCGGATGGATGGACGAGCGCTGACGGGGACCACGCGGCACGTCCGGAAGAACCGACGCCATTGGGAGTCGGCGGCCGACCGTTATCAGCGCGACCACGCCGCGCAACTCGGGAGCAAGAAGCCCGTCTGGGGCGTGTGGGGGATCCCTGAGTCGCGGCTGCGGGTGCTCGGCGACGTCCGGGGGTTGGACGTCCTCGAGTTGGGGTGTGGCGGGGGACAGTGGTCGCGCTGGCTGGCCGAGATGGGGGCGCGCCCCGTCGGCCTCGACCTGTCGTGGAACCAGCTCCGGCACGCGGCCGGCCGGCGCGAGC
>JBOGVL010000141.1:0-7263 GCA_050692535.1 Actinomycetota bacterium
GGCGGTCGCCAGCGCGTTGCGGCTCCGCGCGGTGTGCAGCGGCGCGTCCTCGTCCAGCAGGAACTCGAGCCGGTCGACCCGCCCGTTGCCGGCGAGCACCCGCGCCGCGTCCGGGAGGAACTGCAGCCGGTACGAGCCGTGCCCCTCGGTGGAGCGGACGAACTCCTCGACGAGGTCCACGGCCATCGCGTCGTGGCCGCGGATGTGCTCGAGCAGCGCGCCGAACGTGAGCGCCGGCGCGAGGAACTCGGCCCGTTGCAGGATCCGGACCCGCGGGAGGAACTCCTCCTCGAGCAGGATCGCGGCCTGCGTCTCGCCGCGGTGCGCGATCACCATCGCCCGGTAGAGCTCGGCGAACGTGCGCATCTGCCCGCCGCCCTCCTCGCGGTCCCACGCCTCGATCTCGTGCGCGATCCGGACGACGTCGTCCCACCGGCCCAGGTCGAACAGCACCTCGAGCTGGCCGCAACGGCTCCAGTAGGCCTCGGTGCTGAAGCCGCGGACCTGCGCGAAGTCGACAGCGGAGTCCCAGACCTGGAGCGCGATCGCGGGCCCGTCGAGCAGCCACAGCTGGTATGCGAGGTTGCCGTACGAGACGGCTGTCTCCACGCCGACCCCGAGGTCGAGCCCCAGCCGGAGGGCCGCCCACAGGTCCGCGAGCCCGCCGGGGTCGCCGAGCTCCGACCGTGCGGCCCCGAGATTCTGGCGGGCGCGGACGACCTCGTCGTCCAGCCCGAGCCGCTCGGCGAGCGCGAGGGTTCGCTCCGCGAAGTCCCGGCACTCCTCGAACCGCCCGAGCAGCAGCATCTGGCCCGCCATCCGCGAGTAGGCGCGCGCCAGCTCGGGGCCGGGGGGCTCCGCCTCGAGGATCTCGACGGCCTCGGACAGCAGCCGGGTCGAGGTCCGGAGGTCGCCGAGCTTGTGGAGCGCCCGCGTCTTCAGCGCGAGTGCCTCGCCGAGGCCCACCCGCTCGCCGGCGGCGCGCATGCCGTCGACGGCCTCGTCGAAGCTCGCCCGCGCGTCGGTGAACCGGCCGAGCGTCGTCTCGGCCTCGCCGCGGAGCAGAAGGGCGCGCGGCCGCTGCGGGTCGGCGTCGGGCAGGAGCTCGACGGCGCGCCGGAAGTTCCGATCGGCGGACTCGGCGTCCACGCGCGCGGCCCGCTCGCCCGCCGCGAGCAGGTGCTGCACCGTGAGCCGGCGGAGCTCGGCGACGTCCTCGCCGCCCGAGGCCAGGGCCAGGTCGAGCGCCTCGCCGTAGTGGTAGGCGAGGAGCTCGGCCTGGTCGGCCGCGCGGTCGCCCGCGGCGGCGCCGATCCACGCCGCGGCCGCCCGGTGTTTGGCGCCGCGATCGGCCTTGGGGAGCTGCGAGTACGCGACGTCGCGAACCAGCAGGTGCCAGAACGCGTACTCCTCGTCGTCCTTGACCGAGGACGACCGGATCGGCCGGATCAGCTCGAGCCTCGCGACCTCGTGCAGGCGCGTCCGCACCTCGCCCACATCGACGCCGCCGATGGCGGCGACCGAGCCGGTCCAGAACACCCGGCCCATGACCGACGCGTCCTGCAGCAGCGACTTCGTCTCGGGGCTGAGCGTGTCCAGGCGGGCGCCGATGATCGCCTGGACCGTCTCGGGCACTGGGATCTCGACGTCGCCGGCGAGCCGCAGCGTCCGCCGGCTCCGTTCGAGGATGCCCCGGTCGGTGAGCATCCGCACGAACTCCTCCGCGTACAGCGGGTTGCCGCCGGACCGGTCCAGCAGCGCGCGCTGCGTGTCGGCGGGAAGCACCGCCTGGTCGAGGAGCCCCGAGATGAGCGTGGCGGTCTCGGCCTCCGTCAGCGGGGGGAGCGCGACCGTCGCCGAGTTGCGCTTGCCGCCGCCCCAGCCCGGCCACCGGTCGTACAGCTCCGGGCGCGCCGCACGCAGGATCAACATCGGGAGGTCGGTCGACCAGTCCACGACGTGTTCGATGAACTCGAGGAGCGCCGCGTCGGCCCAGTGCAGGTCCTCGAAGACCAGCACGATCGCGTGTTGCGACGCCAGCGCCTCGAGGAAGCGCCGCCACGCCGTGAAGGACTCCGCGCGATCGCTCGCGACGGTCATCTCCCCGACGCCGACCAGCGGCCCCAGGCGCGCGAGCATCCAGTCCCGTTCGGAGGGGTCGTCGACCGCGGTCTCGACCGACCGTGCCAGCTTGGCCCTCGCCTCGTCCGGCGGGTCGGACTCGAGGATGCCCGCCTCGGCCTTGAGCATCTCGGAGAGCGGCCACAGGCCGACGCCCTCGCCGTAGGGTAGGCACCGTCCCGTCCTCCACCGGATCAGCTCGGGCTGTGCGTCGAGGTGCTCGGCGAACTCGCCGACCAGCCGCGTCTTGCCGACGCCCGGCTCGCCGGTGACCGTGACGAGCTGGACCGAGGGCTCGCCCGTGCACCGCCGGAAGGCGGCCCGCAACATCGAGGACTCCGCGACGCGCCCGACGAACGGGGTGTTCGGCTGCTCGCGAACCAGACGGGAGACCTCGCGCGGCAGCCAGGCGATCAGCGAGCCGTCCGGTTGCTCGATCGGCTCGAACGAGAAGCGGTCGCGTGCGGCCCGCCTGGTGCTCTCGCCGATCGCGATCCCGCCGGCCGGCGCGAGGGTCTGCAGCTGGCCCGCGAGCGACACCACCTCCCCGGTCACCCGCTCGCCGACCTGCGGCCCCGGCCCGAGGGCGACCATCGCCTCGCCGCTGTCGATCCCGATCCGGACCGCGAGCGGGGCGGCGCCGCCGTCCTCGTTGAGCCGGGCGATCTCCTGCTGGATCCGGAACGCGGCCCGGATCGCACGCTCGGGGTCGTCCTCGTGCGAGGCCGGGGCGCCGAACACGCCGAGGACGCC
Organism: Actinomycetota bacterium; assembly: GCA_050692535.1. Classification (GTDB taxonomy): domain Bacteria; phylum Actinomycetota; class UBA4738; order UBA4738; family HRBIN12; genus CALGFI01. The sequence continues at coordinate 2,875 of JBOGVL010000141.1, forward strand.
GTCTCCGACGAACTTGTCGAGCGTCCCGCCGAAGCTGTCCAGGACCCGCTTGATCGCCGCGTGGTAGGGGCGGAGCGTCGCCTTCACGTCCTCGGGGTCGGCGCGGTCGGATCGGGCCGTGAACCCGACCAGGTCGCAGAAGAGCACGGTCACGACCTTGCGCTCCTCGTCGCGGCGGCGCGGTGCATCCAGCGGAAGGCCGCAGCGAAGACAGAAGCGCGCGCGGTCGGGGTTGCGTTCTCCGCAGGAGGGGCACTGCACGGTGCGACCAGTCTACGGCCGGCCTCGGCGCCCCGATCCCGGCGAGTGCGGCGCGCGGCTCTCGCGCTCAGGTTTGGGGAGCGCGTGGCCGATGCAACCAGCGAGCCCATGGAGTCCGTCCCCGACGCGATGACGCGCGTGCTCGTGGTCGACGACCACGAGGTGTTCTCCGATGCCGTTGCCATGCTGCTCGAGCGGCAGCCCGACGTCCGGCTCGTGGGCTCCGCCCGCGACGCCGAGGAGGCGATCCGCCTCATCTCGGTGGGCCCCGAGGATCAGCCCGACGTCGTGCTGATGGACCTCGACCTCCCCGGCACCGACGGGATCCAGGCGACTCGCCGGATCCGCCAGCTGTCGCCGCAGGCCAAGGTCGTCGTCCTGACGGCCCTGCAGGACCCCGAGGTGATCGCCGACGCGCTCGCCGCCGGGGCCTGCGGCTACGTGCCCAAGACCCGGGCCGTCGACGAGCTCATGGACGTCGTTCGCCGGGCCGCCGCAGGCGAGCTGGTCATGCCGGAACGCGATCTCGCCCCGGTGCTCGAGCAGCTCCGCACCACGCACGCCCGGCCGGAGGGGGAGCTCCTCCTGCGCCGCCTCACCCCGCGCGAGACCGAGATCCTGCGCTCGCTCGCCGCCGGGGAGACCACGACGCAGGTCGCCGCCCACCTCGGCATCAGCGCGCTCACGGTGCAGAGCCACGTGAAGAGCATCCTCGCCAAGCTCGGCGTCCACTCCAAGATCGAGGCCGTCACGATGGCCTGGCGCTACGGGCTCGCGCCGCCCTCGAGCAGCCGCCCGGCCTGAGCGATGGGAGAGGCGGTGGCCGCCCTGCCGAACGACCCGGGGCTCGGCGCGGCCTCGCGCGTCCTGGTCGTGGAGGACCACGCGGTGATCCGCGGCGTCATCAAGCTCGCGTGCGAGCACGCGTACGGCCTCGAGGTCATCGGCGAGGTGGAGACCGGAGAGGAGGCGCTCGAGCGCTGCCGCGCCGACGATCCGGACGTGATCGTGCTGGACCTCGCGCTACCCGGCGAGCTGCAGGGACTCGACGTCGCTCGGCGGCTCCGGTCCGAGGGACACCGCGCGCGGATCCTCGTGCTCACCGGCTTCACGGACGACCAGACACTCTTCGAGAGCATCCGGGCCGGCGTCGACGGCTACCTGGAGAAGACGGTCGGTGTGCGGTTCATCGCCGACGCCCTCGGGCGGGTGGCGCGCGGCGAGCGCGTGTTCACGCGCGACCAGGAGCGCGCGATGCTCACCGCGCTCGGCCGGCTGGCCCGCCAGACCCGCGAGGTGTCGGGGGCCCAGGCCGACCTCACGGAGCGGGAGCTCGAGATCCTCCAGTACGTGGCCGTCGGGCTCTCGGTGAAGCAGGTGGCGACCCGGCTGGGCCTGTCGCCGCGCACGATCGAGACGCACCTCGCCAAGCTCTATCGCAAGCTCGGCGTCCGCAACCGCGTCCAGGCGCTCTCGCGGGCGGCCTCCCTGGGGCTGATCGAGCTCACCTGACGCTCGCCGGATCTCCCGCGACGGGTTCAGGCGCCGCCGCCCGCGGCCGATAGATCAGTGAGGACGTACGCAGTCTCCCGTACGTCGTGGGAGAACGATGGCGACCAGAGCTGGAGCGGAGCGTTCCGAGCGGGTGACCGCTCTTCAGCCGCAGAAGCGGCGGCTGGGCGTGATCCTCGTCGATCCGCTCCCCGTCGTCCGGGCGGGACTCGCCCTGCTGATCGACGACCGCCCCGACCTCGAGGTCCTCGCCGAGGCCGGCACGGCCGAGGAGGCGCTCCTCTCGCTCGGCCGGATCCGTCGAACGTCGATCGTGGTGCTCGTCGGCATGAACCTCGAAGGGGAGCACGACGCCTACTGGCTGATCCGAGCGATCCGCGAGCGCTTCCCTGCGCTGGCCATCCTCGGGTGCGGCGCGCGGTCGGATCCGATGGCGATCTCGCGGGCGCTGTTCCTGGGCGCGGACGGCTACGTGGACAAGAACGTCGACCCCGTGGAGTTCCTGCAGACGCTCCGGCGGGCCTCCGACGGCGAGATGGTGCTGGCCGGCCCGCCGAACGAGTGGGTCGGCGCCATCGCCGATGGCCTCGAGCACCGGCGCGAGATCGAGACGCGGCTCACCGAGCGCGAGCGCGAGGTCCTGAGCGTCGCGGCCGAGGGGCTCACGGCCAAGGAGATGGCCTCGAGGCTCGGGGTTCGCGAGCGCACCATCACGACACACCTCGGCCGGATCTACGGCAAGCTCGGCGTCGGAACGCGGGTCGCCGCGATCCGTGTCGCCGCGCAGTCCGGGCTCGTCTCGGTCGGCACGTTCGAGTAGCTCAACGCTGGCGCGTCCGAGCAGGACGGCACCGGATCCGCCGGCGGGCGATCCTCGCGGACCAGGATGAGTCCGTCGCCGTCGGCATAGACCTCGCGCCAGACGTCCTGGGAGGCAAGCGCCTCCACCAGCTCGTCCTGGGTCACCCGGTCGACGACCAGGATGCGGACGGGGATCTCGTCCAGCAGCTCCTCCCAGCCGGGCTCCGCGCGGCTGATCGCGATCGACGCGAGCTGAACGTCGTCGGGGAGCACCTCGATCCTCGCGTCGACGGCGACGGGGTGGTCCGGCAGCATCAGCTCGAACCACGACCCCCAGGCCTGCGGGTTCGCGAAGGGCTCGCCGGGCGCGAGGATCGAGCGCAGCTCCTCGGTGAGGCGCTCCGGCGCGAACCGCATCAGGTGGGCGGGCGGGTCTTCGCCCGCGTACGGCAGCCACCGGACGGCGGCGATGAGCGGAAGCACGGCGAGGGCGCCGACGAGCACGACGTTCAGGCGGTTCCGCGGGTCGGCGATCAGACGGCGACGAGCCCACGGCAGGCGCGCGAGCGTCACCGCGAGCACGATCGCCCACCAGAAGAGCGACCGCATCGAGGACGCGCCGAGCACGAGGAAGATCCCGAGCTGGAGCCAGGCCGGCCACGGGAGCTCGCGGCGGTTCCGAACGAACGCCGCAACGGCAAGGACGACCGTCGCGCCGAAGAGGATGCCCTCCTGCGGCGAGGTCCACGGCGGCTGCCACTCCGGGATCACCTCCCGGATCAGCGGGTCGGTGGACAGCTCGACCACGTAGCTCCAGACCCGCGGCCCGAACGGCGTCACGACGGTGGCGAGCCCGGCGAGCGCGGTCACCACCAGGGTTCGACGGGCGCTCCGCCCCGCGACCCGGTCCTCGACGCACGCGATGACGAGCACGAGGATCCCGAACGGGAAGCTGCCGTGCGTGTTGGCCCAGAGCAGCAGGAGCGGGACGGCCCACGGCAGGCGGCGCGGATGCTCGTCGCGCCCGGCGATGATCCACAGCAGGGCCGAGAAGAACAAGAGACCCAGGAACGTGGCCCGCAGCTGGCCTCCGAGGTGGGGGACCCACGAGAGGAGCGACAGCCAGGCGGCCTGCCGGCGCTCCGCCCCCAACGCTCGGCACGCGGCGTAGGTGAACGCCGCGACGCCGACGGCGAGCCCGGCCCGCAGCAGCGCCAGGCCGAGCCACCCGCCCACGTCGAACATCCCCGCGAAGACGACCTGGCTTCCCCACTGCTGGTTGAGCCACGGCTCGCACCAGGCCGTGAAGGTGAACAGGTCGACCCGGAGGACCGACCCCGTGTCGAGCGTGATCTCGCCGGCGCGGATCCCGTACGCGAGGTCGCCCGTCGACAGGCGGGACACGAGCGAGACCGTCGCGGGGAGCAGGATCGCGGCCGCGACCCAGATCGAGGAGAGCCGGAGCCCGCGCCGATCGGCTGGCGGTGGGGCGTCGGCACCGGGCACCGCGACATCGTACGGCCCGATCCGGCCCCCTCCCGGTAGTCACCCTGCGGTACGTAGAACGACGCAGCCGGAGTCCGTGGAACTCGGAATACCCGGCGCGATGCCGCACGCCTACCTTGGGGGACGCACGGCCAGCCATATCGGCAAGACGGCGACGGACGCTGGAAGGAGGTGCAACGGAATGCTTTCGATCGTTACGGCGGGCGTGAACTACCTTCGCGCTCGGTTCCCCCGTGAGGACGGCGCAGTGGCCACGGAGTACGGCCTCCTGCTGGTGCTCATCGCGCTCGCGATCGTCCTCGCAGCCGG
>JBOGVL010000142.1:0-7252 GCA_050692535.1 Actinomycetota bacterium
GGGGACTCAGATCTTCGAGAGTGAAGCGGGCAGCCTGTCCCAACGCCTTGCCCGGCAGTCGCGATCCAGACGCCCGATCGTCGCCGGCGCCGCGGTCGGGGCCGCCGGGTATCTCACGATGACCGTCTGCTGGTGAGCCTCGGCCTGCTCTTGACCAAGTTGCTGATCGACGGGCCGGTGGGGCGTTGGGACGCCTCGATCAACCGCTGGCTCTTCGATCATCGGACCGCGACGTTCGATGAGTTCACGGAATGGGGATCGAGGATCGGCGACACGGCAACGGTGGTCGGGATCGCGGCCGTGGCTGTCGCAATCCTTGCGATCGGTCGGCATTGGAGTCATGTCGCATTTCTCATCGGGGCCTTGCTGATCGAGGTGACGACGTTCGTGACCACCACGTTCCTCATCGATCGCGAGCGCCCGACGGTGCCGCAGATGGACGAGGCGCCTCCCACCTCGAGCTTCCCATCCGGGCACGCCGCAGCCTCCATGATCCTGTACGCGGGCCTGGCCCTCGTCACCACTTCGCTGGTTCGCAACCGGATCGTTCGGGCGCTCGTGTGGATCCTGGCCGTCGCCCTGCCGGTCGCAGTAGCGCTCTCGCGGCTGTATCGCGGGATGCATCATCCGACGGATGTGATCGGCAGCGTGATCGGGGCGGCCGGGTGCATGGCATTTGCGCTCCTCGCTACCAGAACCGGCGTCGCCGTCGCCGAGGCGAACGGTCAGGCTCGTACGGCTGCATCGCCCGCGGCGCCCGCGGTTCCGGCCGACGAGCCCAACGTCGGTGCGACGACATGACATCGGTCGGAGTCGTGGCACACGCCGAGAAGCGGCTGGGAGGAGGTCTGGGCGAGCTCCGCGAGACCTTGGCCGAATACGGGATCGACGATCCGCCCTGGGAGGAGGTGCCGAAGAGCAAGTACGTTCCCGAGCGCGTGATGAAACTCGTCGACCGGGGGGTCGACCTGCTCTTCGTCTGGGGCGGCGACGGGACCGTGCAGCGCGCAATCGACGTCCTCGCCGGGCGTCCCGTCTCCATCGCCATCCTGCCTGCGGGCACCGCCAACCTGCTGGCCTCGAACCTTGGTTTGCCCGAGGACCTCGATGAGTGCGTTCGGATCGGTCTCCACGGGGCCCACCGCGAGCTGGACGTCGGCAAGGTCAACGGGGAGCACTTCGCCGTGATGGCCGGGGCGGGTCTTGACGCGATGATGATCAAAGACGCCGACTCCGGATTGAAAGACAAGGTGGGGCGGATCGCGTACGTGTGGACGGGCGCCAGGAACGTGAAGCTCAAGCCCGTGAGGATGACCATTCGTGTCGACGGAAAGCGCTGGTTTGAGGACTCCGCGAGCTGCGTCCTCGTCGGAAACGTGGGAGACGTCCTCGGCGGCCTGAACGTCTTCCCCGAGGCGGCGCCCGACGACGGCCGACTCGACATCGGGGTGGTGACGGCGGATGGCGGGTGGGAATGGGCCCGGACGCTGAGTCGCGCGGTCGTGGGGGATGTCGGCGCATCCCCGTTCGTCCAGACGACGACCGGCAGCTCCTTCGAGGTGCGCCTGAAGGACCCGACGCTCTACCAGCTCGACGGAGGGGACCGCCAGAGAACGAAGAAGCTGAAGATCAAAGTGAAGCCGGGGGCGATCACCGTTTGTGTGCCTGAGGAGGGAAGCCGATGAGCTCCGCGAACCCCGTCCCCGAGACCTGGAACCTGGCCGGATCCGATGTCAAGGAGACCCTCGAGAAGACCGGTTACATCCGTCTCCTGCGGGATGCGTTCGAGCGATTGCGGGCATCGGATGGGTTCAGCCATGCCCGTTCGATGGCCTTCGTGACCTCGCTGATCCTGGTTCAGGGAGTCATCGCGCTCGTAGGAGTTGCCAGCGCGCTCGGGCAGGGGAGGATCAGCGATGCCATCGTCGGGGTGCTCCAGGACGTCTTCCCTGGACCTGCGGGCGTCGTCCTGACGGACGCCGTCAAGCAGGCGCACGAAGCCGGGGCCCAGCACCGTTCGCTTGCCCTGACGCTCGGTCTGATCGGTGCACTCATCACCGGGACCACCCTGCTGGGACAGGTCGAGCGTGCGATGAACCGCTTGTACGGGGTCGAGCGCGACCGCCCGACCCTGAAGAAGTACGGGCGCGCATTCGTGCTGACGATCAGCGCGGGCCTTCTGGCGGTCGTTGCATTCGTTGCCATGACACTCGGCAAGGGAGTTGGATCGTTGCTCGACAGCGCCGCTGCGAGAGATGTCTGGAACATCGTCCGCTGGCCGCTTTCGTTCGCCATGCTGGTCGGAGCGACCGCCTGCATCTTCCGCTGGAGCCCTCGTCGCCGCCAACCCGAGTGGTCGTGGCTCGCAATCGGCGCCCTCTTGTCGGTCGTCCTGGTTCTTCTCGTCACGATGGCACTCAACAGCGTGTTCCAGCTCAGCTCGACCTTCGGGCAGACGTACGGACCGCTGGCGGGGTTCGTGGCCCTCCTGCTCTGGTCCGTGCTGAGCTCGATCGCGCTGCTGTATGGCGTGGCCATCGCGGCCCAGCTGGAGGCCGTGCGGGCCGGTGTTCCCGCGCCTCGACGCGCCAAGGAGACCGACGGAGCAACGCCCGACCGGCCGATGCCCGACGGCCGGTCGCGGGCGGCCACCGTTCATGCCGCATCATGAGCACGTCCCTCGACGTGAGCCAGCCTGATCGCGCGATCGTGGATCGCCTCGATGAGATTCGCCGCTCGCTCGAAGGCATCATCGGCGTCCCGGCGACTGAGGGGAACCTCGTCGAGGTGCTGCGGAACGGCAACGAGATCTTTCCCGCGATGTTGGAGGCCATCGGGGGCGCCGAACACACGATCGACCTCCTGACGTTCGTGTACTGGCGCGGGGAGATCGGGACGAAGTTCGCCGAAGCGCTCTCCGAGCGAGCTCGGTCGGGTGTCCGGGTTCGCGTCCTGCTGGACGCCTGGGGCGCGCACTCGATCGACCGGGCCCTGATCGACACGATGGAGGCGGCGAGCGTCCGAGTCCGCTGGTTCCGTCCCCTGCGGCGGCTGCAGCCGACCAAGGTGAACCACCGAACCCATCGCAAGGTCTTGATCGTGGATGAGGGGACCGGATTCACGGGTGGCGTTGGCATCGCCGACGAGTGGGACGGCGATGCTCGGAGTGAGAACGAGTGGCGCGACACCCACTTCCGCGTTCGAGGGCCGGCGGTCGACGGGCTCCGGGCGGCGTTCCTCGACAATTGGCTCGAGACCGATCCCGAGCTCTTCGATCCGGAGATCGACCGGTTCCCCCAACAGCCTCAGCCTGGCGAGGCGGTGATCCAATGCGTCCGCGGCGCATCAGAGTTGGGCTGGAGCGACATGTCGACCCTGCTGCTGGCCCTGCTCCAGCTCGCCGAGAGACGGATCCGGATCACGACGGCCTTCTTCGTGCCGGACGAAGAGCTCACCGACCGCCTCTGCGCGGCGGGCGATCGGGGCGTGAAGGTCGAGATCCTTCTCCCGGGAGCGCATGGCGACAAGCGATTCGTCCAGCTGGCGGGACAGGCCGTCTACGAGCAGCTCCTGGAGCACGGGATCGGGCTCTGGCAATTCCAGCCGTCCATGTTGCACGCCAAGATCATGACCATCGACGGGCTGGTGGCAAACGTCGGCTCCGCGAACTTCAACGCGCGTTCCACCGAGCTCGACGAAGAGATCAACCTGGTGGCGTTGGCCCCCGCCTTCGCGAAGCTCCTCGACGACCAGTTCGACGAGGACATCGAACGGAGTGAGGAGATCACACCAGGCAGATGGAAGGATCGCTCTCTCGGGCGGCGAGTACTCGAGGGGCTGACGAGACCGCTACGCCACAAGATGTGAACCGCTGATACCTCCGAGGGCAGCAATCAAGGTTCCCCCGTTCACCGACCCCTGGTGCCCGGTCATGCCCCGGGTTCATCGCCGCGACGCGCTCCAGAGAACGAGAGCGCGTGCCCCTGTGCCCAGTGCGACGAATCGCTGGGCCAGACCTGGTCGAGCTCGAGCGATCGGCCTCAAACCAGACCGCCGAAAGGAGTGTTTCTTGACGGCGAAGGGTAAGGAGGCCTGGCAAGGTCATCAACATCCTTGCTCCTGGAAGGAGGAACCGTGTGCATGTCCTGTGGCTGTGGTGAGCCTCACGAGGCTCATGGAGACAAGCGGCACATCACCTATGCGGACCTGAAGAAGGCGGCCGATGCCTCGAAGATCCCGGTGAAGAAAGCCGTGAAGAACATCGAGACCACGCTCCGGACCAAGAAGCCGCGCTCGACCGCTGGACGATGAAGCGAGGCGCGGAGAGCCGTGCTGGGTTGACGCGGAGTAGGAGCACGCCCTCCAGGTTGCCCGGCTCCCGTCTGGAAGCGGCTGAAGTGGACGGCTTGCGAATGGAACCCCGGGGAGCCCACTCACTCCCGGGGTCACGCTCCGTGAAGTTGCTCATCACCGACCCCCCAGCTCTCGGTAACGGAAGCAACGTGTTACGTGGTCTTGCACGAAACCGCACGCCTGCATGAACGCGCCGTGTACGGTCGAGTGACCGGGGTCACGCGGCCAGACTCGCGTCCTTCGAGACGCGCCTAGAGTGGATCGAGTTGAAAGGGTCAGTCGCCTCGCTGATCGTCACAGCGCTTCTAACTGGGTGCTCGGGAGCGCCCGTCGAGGAGAGCCTCTTCTTCCCAACGTGGAGCGCTGAGGGCGACGTACCGGCTGGGGAAGTGTTCGGCACGCTCATCGAGGACGACGGTTGCCTCTACGTCGAGGCGAACGATCAGCTGACGCTTGTCGCCTGGGAGGACGGGATGGGCTTCGAGAATGGAGCACTACTCGATGCTTCAGGTGCTCCGATCGCGCAGGTCGGCGACATGATCCATGGCGGCGGGGGCTACTTCGGCAGTCGAAGCCACATCGAGAATCTCTCGGGGGAATCCATTCCGGAGCGATGTGTTCCGGACGGCGCCAACGGCGACCGTTACGCGATCATCTACGAGGTCGCGGCAGGTCCGTTGAACTAGGCGAGGATATACGCCGCCGTCGAGTGACTGGGGTGACGCGCCCATCCCCCCGCTGACTCGGGCGAAGGCCAGGCTCGCGCGCACGGCGACGCGCACGAGCTCGCTCAGCGTGCTGGTGCCGGCGTAAGGTGTCCTCGGTCGATCGGAGGCTCTCATGGGTTCTTTGCTCTTGAAGCCCAGGTTCTTCAGGCCCGGCGCCGTCGTCATGGTCCTCGTCGTGGCCGCTGTCGGGGGCCTCGCCGTTTGGCGAGGGATCCGCGGCGATCTGCCGTCGGAGGTCGAGAGGGCCGCACAGGTCGGGCGCCTCAAGGCCACGGTCCTGCCCGTCATCGAGGACCTGCAGGTCGAGTACTTCATGGACGTGGCCGGGTGCGCCATCCTCACCTACCGGCGCGGCGACTTCTTCGACGGAGACCCCGAGGACTGCCGTGGCTCCACTGGCCGCGCGGTCCGGTTCGACGACGTTGCGCGCGCCGACCAACAGCTGATCGAGGCCGCCCTGGCGGCGTCCGGGACCCCGATCGAGCGGGTCGGTGGCACGTTCTTGAGCGATGGCCGCGTCAGGTACGCCTGGTTCATGTCCCACCACGGCGCGCCCTTCGCGACGTCGTGGTCGCTGGAGTACGACCCCGAGGGCACCCGCTCGCCGGGGACCGCGGGGATCGTGACGCTCACGCCCGCCGCGGGCGCGCAGGACTGGTGGTTCGCCTGCTGCCCGGACTGACGATCGGAGCCGTCGTGCGGGGTAACGATCCGCACTGACGACCCGAACTCCAACGAGTTCATCAGGACGCGTGGCTACGCCGTCGGACTGTCGGCGGCCATGTGCGTTTCTCGAAACGTCACCGGCGTCACGCGTCCATTCACTCACTTCCCGCCAAGCTCCCGATAGCGGAAGCAAGATGCTACGTGCGCATTAACTAGGCCGCAGGCCTGCATGAACGCGTAGCAGACGGTCGGGCCGACGAATCCGAACCCGCGCCGCTTGAGGTCCTTGCTCATCGCCTTGGACTCGGCGGTCTCGGCGGGGATCTGGCCGAGCGAACGCCATCGTCCGACGATCGGCGTTCCTCCGACGAACGACCAGAGGTAAACGTCGAGCGAGCCGTGCTCTCGGCGCACCTCGAGCACGCGGGCCGCGTTGTTGACGGCGGATTCGACCTTGAGCCGATTGCGCACGATCCCGGGGTCGAGGAGGAGCCGTTCCACCTTGGTCGGGGTGAACCGCGCGACCTTCGCGGCTTCGAAGTCGGCGAACGCCTTCCGGTAGCCCTCGCGCTTGTTCAGGATCGTCGACCAGGACAGGCCGGCCTGGGCCCCCTCCAGCACGAGCATCTCGAACAGGTGCCGGTCGTCGTGCGACGGCACGCCCCACTCCCCGTCGTGATAGGCCAGACCGCGGGCGTCGGCCGAGGACGCCCACTCGCAGCGGGCCGGGGGCTTCGCCATCGGTCGCACGCTAGCATCGCGCTCCGACATGCCTGCGTGGTGGGAACGGCCGGGGCTGGAGGTACGGGGCGGGCGCCTGTCGGTGGCCGGACGCGACGCCGAGGCCGTCGCCCGCGAGCGCGGCACGCCCCTCTACCTCTACGACCTCGTCCGGATCGAGGAGCAGGCTCGCGGGCTCGCGGACGCCTTCCGCCGGGCCGGTGCGCCGCTCCGGCTGCGACTGGCGCTCAAGGCGCAGCGCGACCCCGAGGTCCTGGCGTTTGTGCGGCGGCTCGGGTACGTCGGGATCGACGCCTGCTCGCCGGGCGAGGTGCGTCACGCCCTCGACCACGGCTGGACCACCGACGAGATCAGCTTCACGGGCACCAACCTGTCCGCGCGTGACGTCGACGACCTGCTCGAGGCCGGCGTGCACGTCAACCTCGACCTGCTCCCGCAGCTCGAGCGTTGGGGGCGGCGGGCGCCGGGTTCGGCGGTCGGGATCCGGGTGAATCCGCGCGCCGGGGCGACCTGGAGCGGGATGCCGCATCACGACCGCGGCGAGTCGCTCTACGCGGGTGCGCGTCCGACGAAGTTCGGCATCCTCGAGGAGCAGCTCGAGGACGCGCTCGCGGTCGCGGCCGGCCACGGGCTCGCGATCGACACGGTGCACTTCCACGTCGGCGACGGCTTCCTCAGCGACGGGCTCTCGGACCTCGACGTGGCGGTTGGGCGGGTCGCATCGACGACGCGCCGCCTGATCGAGGCCGGCCATCCGGTAGGCG
>JBOGVL010000143.1:0-7178 GCA_050692535.1 Actinomycetota bacterium
GCCGGAGGCCGTCGCGGGCGCCGCCCGCGGCCGGCTCGTCCTCTCCGGCGCTCGTCCCCGCTCGGTCGACGAGGTCACCGAGGACCCGGATCTCGTCGTCACCGTCTGCGACGTCGCCCACGAGGAGCTCGGCTCGCTCCCCGAGGGAGCTCGGCTCCTGCACTGGTCGATCCCCGACCCCGGACGGGACGGCTCGCCGAGCGCGTTCGACGACGCCCTCCACCGCATCACGACGCGGGTCGAGATCCTCGCCCCGCACGTCCGCCCACGCCGACGACCGAGGAGATCAACTCGATGAGCGTTACCGACCCGCTCTCCGCCGCCCCGCTCGAGCTCCGCTCGTTGATCCGCGCCAGCGCCGACCGACTCCGCACGGACTTCGCGGGCGTCTTCGGTGAGGAGACGATCCAGCGCTTCATGGCCGAGTCGTGGGAGTCGCTCTCCGGCTCCAAGGTGGCCGCCTTCATCCCGCTGTTCGTCGAGCGCTTCACCCGGCAGCGACTGCGGGCCCTCGCCCGGGTCGAGGGGAAGTCGACCGACACGCGACCCATGGTCGTCTTCCTGTGCGTCCACAACGCCGGCCGCTCGCAGATGGCGGCCGGGTGGATGCAGCACCTGGCCGGCGGGAGCGTCGAGGTGTTCTCGGGCGGATCGGACCCCGCGAGCGCCGTCAACCCGGCGGCCGTCGACGCGATGGCCGAGATCGGCATCGACATCTCGGGCGAGTTCCCCAAGCCGTGGACCGATGAGATCGTCCGCGCCGCGGACGTGATCGTCACGATGGGATGCGGCGACTCCTGTCCGATCTTTCCGGGGAAGCGGTACCTCGACTGGGAGGTCGGCGATCCTGCGGGTCTTCCCGTCGAGGACGTGCGACCGATCCGGGAGGACCTCGGCGCCCGCGTCCGCACCATCCTGGAAGAGCTCGGGATCCCCGGGCACGCGTGACCTGCGCGCCCGGGCTGGACCGGCCCCCGGACGCCCTCCGTGGGAGGATTGGCGCGTGGCCGGCGACCTCGTGCGCGTGCTGACGACCTCCTCCGTCCCCGAGAGCGAGGTGGCTCGGGCGCTGTTGGAGGAGGAGGGGATCCCCGTGCTCGTGAAGGGCGGAGGGGACGGCCCGTACCGGATCGGCCCGGTGGATCTGCTGGTCCCCGCCGGCCTCGAGGTACAGGCGCGGCTCGTCCTCGCGACGGCCTTCGGGGGTGACGCCGGCTCCGGCTAGCGCTTCGAGTACTGCGGCGCCTTGCGGGCCTTCTTGAGGCCGTACTTCCGCCGCTCCTTCTCGCGGGCGTCGCGAGAGAGGTAGCCCTCCTTCTTCAGGGCGGGGCGCAGCTCGGGATCGAGCTCGATCAGCGCCCGGGCGATGCCGAGGCGAAGCGCGCCGGCCTGGCCCGAGACGCCACCGCCCTCGATCCGGGCGACGACGTCCAGGTCCTTGTCGCGTCCGGCCAGGCGAAGGGGCGCCGAAACCACCAATCGGTGGGCGCGGGTCGTGAAGTATTCGTCCAGCGAGCGGTCGTTCAGCCGGAATTCGCCGCTGCCGGGGATCAGGCGAACTCGAGCCACGGCCTCCTTACGACGACCCGTCGAGATCTGCGCCACCTACTCCTCCTTTTTCGTTCGGCGAGCGGTCGCCCGCTTCGCCGTGGACTTGGCGGTGGACGCCTTGGCCGTCGTTCGCTTGGCGGGGGCCCGCTTGGCCGTCGTCTTCTTGGCCGCCGACGGCTTCGCCGAGGGGGAGGTGCTCGTCCGGCGAGCGGCCGCGGCCGGCTCGGCCGGCGGCGGGGACGGCGCCGGGCCGGCGGTCTTCCTGGCGATCTTGGCCGCCCGGGCCGCCGCCCGCTCCCCCGGATCGGGCAGGCCCCCCCACGAGGGCACCTCGCCGAGCTTCAGCGGCTCCGGCTGCTGTGCCTGGTGGGGATGCTCGGGGCCGGCGTAGACCTGCAGCTTCTTGAACATCGCGCGGCCGAGCCGATTCTTCGGCAGCATCCCCCGCACCGCTTTCTCGACCGCGAACGCTGGCTTGTCCGCCAGGAGCTTCCCGTACTTGGTCTCGGTGAGGCCGCCCGGGTAGCCGGAGTGGCGGTACGCGACCTTCGTCTCCTCCTTGCCGCCCGTGAGCTGAACGCCCTTGGCGTTCACGACGATGACGTGGTCCCCGGTGTCCATGTGGGGCGAGAAGATGGGCTTGTGCTTGCCGCGGAGGATCGCCGCGACCTCCGTGGACAGGCGTCCGAGGACGGCCCCGCTGGCGTCGATCACGTACCAGCGGCGCTCGATGTCGCGCGGTCTCGGTGAGTAGGTCTTCATACAGGAAGAATGCCGGCCGGAACGGCCGACGCACCATGCTACCTGCGGAAACGCGAGGGCGTCAAAGTACGCGAGGGTCGATGACCCGCGGTCCGAGGGCGGCCCGGCGCGCCCGTCCGAGTCGATGCGCTCAGCGCCCGGTGGCCGGGCCCGATCGCTCCGCGAGGATGCCATCCGGCCCGATCGGCTGCATCGCCGCGGTCATCCCACGGTGGTGCAGGGGCGAGAGGAGCGCAAGCATGGGCGTGGCCATCAGCGTGGTCACGAGCGCCATGAGGACGCCCATGGTGAACAGCGTCGTCCCGATCACCCCGAGCTCCAGCCCGACGGTGAGGATGACCAGCTCGGTCAGTCCTCGCGTGTTCATCAGGATGCCGATCGCGGCCGCGTCCTGCCAGGTCTCGCCCATCGCGCGCCCCGCAAACATCGATCCGCCCCATTTACCGGCGATCGCCGTGGCGATCACGAGCAGTGTCACACCCCAGAGGAAGAAGCTGTCGAGCAAGTCGACCCGGGTCGCCAGCCCGACCACCACGAAGAAGACCGGCAGCAGGAACGTGACCACGGAGGCCTCGAGCCGCTCGTGGACCTCGCGCCGGACCTCGGCGTCCCGGGGCATCGAGGTGCCGGCCATGAACGCGCCGAAGATCGCATGGATCCCGATCAGCTCCGTCACCCACGCCGCCGAGAGCGCCAGGCAGATCGTCATCCACATCGGCACCGACGGCATCCGTTGCAGTGCCGGCTTGACGAGCTTCAGCATCGCGATCAGGAACGCCACGGACAGCGCGATCGTCACCGCGGCCTCGCCGAACCCGGCCGACTCGACCACGGCGACCACGATGGCCAACACACACCACGCGGTGACGTCGTCGACGGCGGCACACGTGATCGTGAGGACGCCGATCCGCGTGTGGTACAGCCCCGTCTCCTGGAGGTCCCTCGCCAGCACCGGGAAGGCCGTGATCGCCATCGCGGCGCCGATGAACAGCGTGAACCCGAGCCGGTCGGCGTCCCCGCCCAGCCGCGGGTACAACCACAGGGCGAGGGCGGCGCCGAGCAACATCGGCGCGATGATCGAGGCGTGGCTGATCACCACGGCTTTGTGGCCCTGTCCGCGGAGCTTGTCCAGATCGAGCTCGAGCCCGATCAGGAACATGAACAGGACCAACCCGATCTGCGCCAGCACCCGGAGGGCGCCGATCACCTCCGTCGGGAACAGATAGGCGAGCGTCTCCGGCCACACGACGCCGAGCAGGCTCGGCCCGAGGAGGATCCCGGCCAGGATCTCCCCGTGGACCCGCGGCTGCCCGATCTTCGAGATCGCCCAGCCGGCGAGGCGGGATCCGGCGATCACGACCGCGAGCGCGAGCAGCACGCGGACGTTGATCTCGGCGGTCGTCATCCTGCTCTCCCATACGTCATCGGATTCACGAATCCTGTGACGTATGTCTCCCCGGCGCCGAGTGAGGGATCTCCCCACACATCGGGTGGCCGCCCGAGCTCAGGACCGGGATGCGGGGGTGGCCCGGTCCTTGGCGTCGAGTGAGGGATCTCCCCACACATCGGGTGGCCGCCCGAGCTCAGGACCGGGATGCGGGGGTGGCCCGGTCCTTGGCGAGGAGGACGAGCAGCTCGCGGATCCGCCGATGCTGGGTCTCCAGGTGCCGGAGCGGCAGCTCATCGTTGATCTCGTAGTGATTGCGCCGGCCCACGCGCGACCTCGTCAGGTAGCCGGCCTCGACGAGGTCGGCCACGATCCGCTGGACCGCGCGTTCGGTGACCCCGACGCGCTCGGCGATGTCGGACATCCGAACACCCGTGTCCTCGGCGATGCAGAGCAGGACCACCAGGTGGTTCGTCACGAAGGTCCAGCCGCCCGACTCGCTCATGGAAGCGACCCCACGGGGCGCAGGATACGTCCGGGAGCGAAGCCCGGTTCGCTCGACGAACGCGCCGGTCGTCGACATCGGCCGGGATCGGCGGATCAGGACCAGGGCAGCCCGGACCGCCGCCGCCAGTAGACGTCGGGTGGTTCCGCCAGCCGCGCGAGGTCCTCGAGCTCACGGGGATCGAGCCGAACCGCCGTCGCGCGCGCGTTGCTCCCCAGCTGTTCCGGCGTCACGGCACCCGAGAGCACGACGTCGGCCCACGGGTTCGCGAGTGCGACGGCGAGTGCGACGGCGTCGACGCCGGCCGCGTGCGCCTCCGCGAGTCCTTCGAGGAGCCCATCGCCGCGCGGACCCAGCCGGCCGTTCGCCATCGCCTCCTTGACCAGGATCCCCCACCCGGCCCCGTGGGCCTCGGCGAGCGCCGGACCGGCGGAGGGCTCGAGGATGTTCCACGTCGCCTGGGCGACCTCGAACGGGTTCGCGCCGTCGACCTCGACCTCGAGCGCCCGCCGGATCGTGTCGGCCTGGCGCGGCCCGCTGACCGTGAGCCCGATCGCGAGCCCCTCCTCCCGGAGCCGGACCAGCTCCGCGAGCACGGCCTCGTCCTCCAGGACACCACTCTCGAGGGTCGCCGAGTGGACCTGATAGAGCACCAGCCGGTCCCCGAGGATCGCGCGACTCTCCGCCACCTGCCGGCGCAACGTGTCGAGCGAGTGGTCCTTCATCTCGTGCACGGGTACGTCGACGCGCCAGTCGGCCGTGTACGTGTAGCCCCATTTGGAGCCGACGGTCACGTCGTCGCGGCCGAGCCTCCGCCGGTCGAGCCACGACGCCAGGAACTCCTCGGCGCGTCCGTAGGAGCGGGCGGCGTCGAGGTACCGGATCCCCACGTCGGACGCGGCGTCGAGCACGTCGTGCGCGCGGCGCCGCATCCGATCGACGCCGCGATCCCCGCCGAGGTCCTCCTCGCGACCGAGGTCGATGTAGCCGGGACGGCCGAGCGCCGCGAGTCCGAGCCCGATCGGCGAGCCCGTGAGGCCGGTCCGCCCGAGCGGCCGCCGTTCCATCACCGGCGTGCCCGCCCGTAGACGACCCGCTCGAGCGTCAGTCCGTGGGACGGAGCGATCTGCCCCGCCCGCCCGCGATCACGCGAGGCAAGGACGCCCGGGAGGTCGTCGGGGTCCCGGCGGCCCTCACCCACGGCGACGAGCGTGCCGACGAGGCTCCGAACCATCTGGTGCAGGAACGCGTTCGCCCGGGCGTCGATCTCGACGCGGTCGCCCCCCCGCCGGACGGACAGCCGCTCCAGCCGTCGCACGGTCCCCGAGCCGTCGCGAGGCCGGCGGCAGAACGCGGCGAAGTCGCGCTCGCCGACGAGATGGCGCGCCGCTTCGCGCATCCGCCCGAGCGTGAGCTCGCCCTCCCGATGCCAGACGAAGCGCGCCGTGAACGGGTCCGGCCAAGGACCCACGTCGATGCGGTACCGGTACTCGCGCGCGGTCGCCGAATGGCGCGCGTCGAATCCCTCGCGCGCCCACCCGGCCTCGAGCACGACGACCTCAGGAGCGAGCATCCCGTTGAGGGCTCCCTGCAGGCGCGGGACCTCCACGTCCCCCGGAGCGGCGAAGGAGACCACCTGACCTCGGGCGTGGACGCCGGCGTCGGTCCTTCCGGCGACCGAGAGCTTCGGCGACGGCCCCAGGAAGCGCGAGAGGGCGTCCGAAAGGACGCCCTCCACGGTGCGCTGCTCCGCCTGCCGGGCCCAGCCCCGGAACCGGGAGCCGTCGTACGCGAGCGTGAGCCGGACGACGGCCACGGCCGGCTCGCCGGCTACTCCTGCTCGACGAGCTCGATCCGCGCCATCGGCGCGGCGTCGCCCTGCCGCTGGCCGAGCTTGAGGATCCGCGTGTAGCCGCCGCTGCGTTCGGCGTAGCGCGGGCCGATCTCGCTGAACAGCTTGTGGACCACGTCACGATCCGGGATGCGCTTGAGCACCTCCCGGCGCGCGGCAACGTCGCCCTTCTTGGCGAACGTGATCAGCTTCTCGGCCACGGGGCGGACGGCCTTGGCCTTCGCCTCGGTCGTGTTGATCCGCTCGTGGACGAACAGCTGCGCGGCCAGGCCGTTCAGCAAGAGCCGTTGGTGCGCGGGGCCCGAGCCCAGGCGCGGGCCCTTCTTGGGCTTGGGCATCCCTACTCCTCCCGGAGCCCCAGGCCGAGCTCCTCGAGCTTGGCCTTGACCTCGTCGATCGACTTCTGGCCGAAGTTGCGGATGTCCATCAGCTCCGCCTCGGACTTCTGGACCAGGTCGCCAACCGTGTTGATGCCCTCGCGCTTCAGGCAGTTGTAGGAACGGACCGACAGGTTGAGCTCCTCGACCGTGATGGCGTAGTCGGACGGGACGGAGTCGTCCTCGGCGGGGCCGACCTGCATCGACGGCGCCTCCGCGAGGTCGCTCACGAGCTGCACGAGCTCGAGCAGCGTCCCGCCGGCCGACGCCAGCGCCTCGCGCGGAGTGATCGAGCCGTCGGTCTCGACGTCCAAGATCAGCCGGTCGCGGTCGGTCATCTGCTCGACCCGGGTGTTCTCTACCGAGTAGGAGACCCGGCGGACCGGCGAGAAGATCGAGTCGACCGGGATCACGCCGATCGGGTCCCGAGGCTTCTTGTTCTTGTCCGCCATCCGGTAGCCGACACCGCGCTCGACGGTCATCTCCATCTCGAGCGAGCCGCCCTTGCCGATCGTGGCGAGGTGCAGGTCCGGGTTCAGGATCTCGACGCCGGCGGGCGGCGCCACGTCCCCGGCCGTGACCTCTCCCGGCCCCTTGGCCTTCAGGTACACGGTGACGGGCTCTTCGGCCTCGCTGCGGATCACCAGCTCCTTGAGGTTGAGGATCACGTCGGTGGTGTCCTCAGTCACCTTCGGGATCGTCGAGAACTCGTGCAGCACGCCCTCGATCCGGACCGAACTGATC
>JBOGVL010000144.1:0-7157 GCA_050692535.1 Actinomycetota bacterium
GTCTGCGCGACCCTCGCCCAATGATCCGGGCCAACGTTGAGGGTCCGGCGAACGTGGTGCGCGCGGGCGCGGCGGCCGGCCTGGGACGGCTGGTGCTGACGTCGTCCGCGGCGGCGATCGGCGAGGCCGGCGGGACGATCGGCCGCGAGGACTCGCCACACCGCGGCTCGTACCTCTCGCACTACGAGCGCTCGAAGCACCTGGGCGAGCGTACGGCGCTCGGACTGGGCTCGGACCTCGGGGTCGACGTCGTCTGCGTGAACCCGTCGTCCGTGCAGGGCCCGGGGCGCACCGGCGGCTCCGCGCGACTCCTCCTCGAGTTGGTGCGCGGCCGGCTCCCCGCCCTCGTCGAGACCTGGATCTCGCTCGTCGACATCCGGGACTGCGCCGAGGGACACGTCCTCGCCGAGGCGAGCGGTGTTCCGGGCGAGCGGTACCTCCTCAGCGGCGTGACGATCTCGACCCGCGAGGCGGTCGACGTCCTCCGGCGCGTGTGGGGACGTCCCGAGCGCGTGCGCTGGATCCCCGCCCCCCTGGCTCGCGCCGGAGGCGCCGGCGCCGAGGCCGCCGGACGTCTGCTCCGCCGCGACGTCCCCGTCTGCCGCGAGGCCGTGCGCACGCTCCTGCACGGCCACCGCTACGACGGCTCTCGGGCCGAGCGCGAGCTCGGCCTTCGCTACACGCCGTTCGAGGAGACGCTGGAGCGGACGCTCACGTGGTACGGCCAGCGGGGGCTCGTCCCGCCGCGCGCCACGCGCGAGGAGCCGACGCGACGCGGGCTCAAGTAGCGAAGCGGTAGCCCCAGGGGCTTCGCGCGGCGAAGCCCCGTGTCAAGAAACGTAGGATGGCGCGATCCCTGGGAGGAGGACCGAGATGAGCGAACGCCCCGACCGCAACCTCGCGATGGAGCTGGTCCGGGTGACCGAGGCCGCCGCCCTCGCCGCAGGACGATGGGTCGGGCGGGGCGACAAGCTCTCTGCCGATCAGGCGGCTGTCGACGCCATGCGCCTGATGATCGACTCCGTCTCGATGAACGGCGTCGTCGTGATCGGCGAGGGCGAGAAGGACGAGGCGCCGATGCTCTTCAACGGGGAGGCCGTCGGCAACGGGCAGGGACCGGCCTGCGACGTCGCCGTCGACCCGATCGACGGGACGCGGCTCACGGCCGGCGGGCAGCCGAACGCGCTCGCGGTGATCGCGCTCGCGTCACGCGGCTCCATGTTCTTCCCGGGGGCCGCGGTCTACATGGAGAAGGTGGCGACCGGCCCGGAGGCGGCCGAGGCGATCGACATCACGGCTCCACCGGAGGAGAACGTCCGCCTCGTCGCCAAGGCCAAGGGCGTGCGGCCCGAGGAGATCGGCGTCGTGATCCTGGATCGCGACCGGCACGCCGAGATGATCGCCGCGGTGCGAGAGGTCGGGGCCCGCGTCTTCCTGATCACCGACGGCGACGTCGCCGGCGCCATCGCCGCCGCGACCAGCCGGCGCTCCGGCATCGACCTGCTGCTCGGGATCGGCGGGACGCCCGAGGGCGTCATCGCGGCGGCGGCGCTGAAGTGCCTTGGGGGCGCGATGCAGGGACGTCTCTTTCCCCGCAACGACGACGAGCGGCAGCGGCTCGCCGACGCCGCGGTCGACGTCGAGCGCGTGCTTTCGACCGACGACCTGGTCGCGGGGAGCGACGTGTTCTTCGCCGCGACCGGCGTCACCGACGGATCGCTGCTGCGCGGCGTGCGCTACACGGAGGAGGGCGCCACCACCTACTCCATGGTGATGCGGGCGCGGTCGGGCACCGTCCGGTACGTCGAGGCGGAGCACAGCTTCCCCAAGCTCGAGGTCTACTCCGGCGTGACCTACCGTCGCTAGGAGAGCCGGTAGACGCCCGTCGACTCCTTGGCCAGCGCCCCCGAACGAACCCCGTCGGCGAGCGCGGCCAGCAGGCCCCTTCGGACGTCGCGCTGCGTGAACGGGTCGAGGTAGCCGCGCCGGAGCGCGAGGTCCTGGATCCTCGTCCAGTGCAGCGGCTCGCCCTCCTCGCGGAGGACGATGAGGGCGGCCTCCAGGAACTCCATCAGAGGCGGCGGAGGCCGGGCAGGACGGACTCGGCAAGGAGATCGAGCATCGACGGGTCGGGCATCGCGAACCAGACCGGCGCCGGAGACACCACGAGCTCGGTCACGCCGATCGCCGCGAAGGCCGCCGCGCGATCCAGGACCTGCTCCGGCGTGCCGAACAGGCACTCGCCGCGCAGCGTCTCGGGACCCATCGCGCCGCCGACGCCGGGGGGCAGCCGCTCCACCATCAGCTCGAGGCGGCGGGCGAGGTCGGCCTCGTCCTCACCCACCACGGTGAACAGGCCGACCGACAGACGAAAGGTCGACGGGTCTCGGCCGATCGTCTCGCACGCCCGTCTCGCCGCGGTCGCGCGATCCGCGTACGACTCCGGCGTCCAACGCCACGCCGAGTTCCAGCCGTCCGCGTGGAGCGCCGCGATCCGGAGCATCCTCGGGCCGCCCTTGCCGCCGACGAGCACCGGCGGCCGTGGCTCCTGGAACGGGCGCGGCCGGTTGTACGCCTCCCGCAGGACGAAACGCTCGCCCCGGAACGACGCGGGTTCCCCGTCGAACAGGGCACCGAGGTAGCCGAGCGTCTCCTCGAGCAGGCCGAACCGCTCCCCCACCGAGCCGAACCGGTAGCCGAACGACGCGTATTCGTCCTCGAACCAGCCGGCGCCGAGGCCGAGCTCGAGGCGGCCACCCGAGAGCCGGTCGACGGCCGTCGCCGACTTCGCCAGGACCGCCGGATGCCGGAACCCCACGGAGAGCACGAGGGTGCCGAGCCGCACGCGCTCGGTCATCGTGGCGAGGGCGGCCAGGGTCGTGAGCGGCTCGAGGGTTCCGTACCGCACCGCGTCGCCCCCGTACCGCTCGAGCGACGCGAAGAAGTGATCGGACATCCAGACGGAATCGAACCCAAGGCGCTCCGCGCGTGTCGCCTGCTCCGCGATTCCCGCGAAGCCGACCGGCCCGCCCCCCGGCAACGAGAAGTCGTAGTGCGGCAGGGCGAGACCGACGCGCATCGCCGGCAGGCTACAGGTAGCGAAGGACGTCGGCCGGCCCCGTGACCTCCATCCCCGCAGGGATGCGGATGCCCGAGGGCAGCTTCAGGCGAGGGTAGACGGCGATGTCGTCGGCGAGGTGTACGCCCGGGTAGACGATGACCTCGTCGCCGAGCGCGACGAACCGCTCGATCGTGGTCGGGTGGAAGGGCTCGGAGCGGATCTCGGTCATCGACCCGACGACCGCCTCCGAGATGCGCGCGGCCGCGCCGACGATCGCGCCATCGCGGATCTGCGAGCGTTCGATGGACGTCTCGCGGTGGATCTCGATGTCGTCGTCGAGGTTGGACTCGCGGATCCGGACGCCGGGGTGAATCTCGCAGAACCGGCCGATCCGCACGGCCGGGCCGATGTCGACGAGTCCCTCCGCGATCTTCTCGGCGAGCGACCTTCCGCTCGTCGAGTCCCGCATCGCCAACGACTCGGGCGCGATCCAGACGTTGTGCTCGGGGTCGAACGGCGGCCCGAGCAGCCGATCCACCGACTCGAACTCGCCCCGGAGCACGGCGACCATCGTCTCCACGTAGTCCTGCACGTTGCCGAGGTCGCCGATCCGCCGGACCGGGTAGGCGTAGACGGGCTCCCCGTTGCCGACGAGCCACGGGAGCAGGTCCTTGCCGAAGTCCAGCCGCCGCTCGCGCAGCCGACGGATCTCCGGGTTGCCGGCCAGCTCGCGGAGCCGAGCCGCCTCGACCAGGTAGAAACCGGCGTTCGTCATGAGCGGCAGGCGGCGGAAGTCCTCGTCGGTCGCCGCGTGGAAGTGCTCGCGGAGCTCGCCCAGCGTCGGCTTCTCGACGAACTCCGTGATGCGCCGTTGGTCGTCGGCGAGCATCACGCCGTACTTCTCGGCAACCTCGTCCGGCTCGCGCGTCATCGCGGCGATCGTCGCGACCGCGCCGGTTGCGCGGTGGGCCTCCACCATCGGCGCCAGGTCGAAGTCGATGATCGAGTCGGTCGGGAAGACGAGGGCCGGCTGCGAGATGTCCCAGTAGTCGAGCATCCGGAGCGCGGAATCCGCGCTGCCCTTGGACAGTGCGTCGTACTTCACCGGCGAGTACTTCACGTCGACGCCGAAGCCCTCGCCGTAGCCGATCATGACCTTGATCTGATAGCGGTTCTCCTTGCCGTGGGCGATGACGTAGTAGTCCTTGATCCCCTCGCTGGTGAGGATGTGGATCACCCAGCGGATCAGCCGGCGGCCCAGGAAGGACATCGCGGCCTTGGACCGGAGGTAGCCGGGCGCCTTCAGGGTCAGCGGCCGGGCCCGGATCCCCTGCCCGCCAGCCAGGCCGATGCCGACGACATCGCTCACCTCGGCCATGCGCCTGCATGATATCCGGGTTCTCCGTTGACCCGATCGCCGAGGAGGTGGCGCAGATGGGACCGTGGAGCCGCGAGTTCGCCGGGCGGCTGGAGACGCTCGAGATCGAGAGCGAGGCGCTGAGGGGCAATCCCCTCGGCGACCCGCACGTCCGTCCACTGTGGGTGTACACGCCGCCCGGCTACCACGACGACCCGGGTCGGCGCTTTCCCTGCGTCTACGTCATCCAGGGGCTCACCGGCCAGTTGGACATGTGGACCAATCGCGAGCCCTTTCGGGCCAACTACCCCGAGGAGATCGACGCGCTGCTCTCCTCGGGCGTGGTGCCGCCGGTCGTCGTCGCCTTCGTCGACTGCTGGACCTCGCTCGGCGGGAGCCAGTTCCTCAACTCCCCCGGCACGGGTCGCTACCACGACTTCCTGTGCGACGAGGTCGTCGGGTTCGTCGACGGACGATTCCGGACGATCGCCGATCGCGACCACCGGGGGATCCAGGGGAAGTCCAGCGGCGGGTACGGAGCGCTCGTCACGCCGATGCTGCGGCCGGACGTGTTCTCGGCGCTCGCATCCCACGCGGGCGACGCGCTGTTCGAGGCGTGCTACCTCCCCGAGTTCCGAGAGACCGCTCGAACCCTGCGCGAGGAGTACGGGGGCTCCTTCGATCGCTTCTGGGAGGACTTCCGCTCGCGCCCCGCGTTCTCGAAGAAGGAGGACGGGGCGCTCCTGAACGACTGGTGCATGGCCGCCTGCTACTCCGCCGAGCCGGACGGTACGGTCACCCTCCCCTTCGAGATCGAGACCGGCCGCCTGGTCGACGACGTGTGGGAGCGCTGGCTGGCCTGGGATCCGGTCCGCATGGCGCCCCGCCATGCCGAGGCGCTCCGGTCGATGCGGGCGATCTGGCTGGACGGCGGCAAGAAGGACGAGTACTTCCTGGACAACGGCGCGGTCGCCGTCTCGAGGGAGCTGCAGAAGCTGGGCGTCGAGCACACACTGGAGCTCTTCGACGCCGGGCACATGTCGATCGGCTACCGGTACCCGAGGAGCCTGGCCTTCCTCGCCGGGGCGCTCTCGGCCGCGGCCTGAGGGCGCGAAGCCCGCGGGCCATCTGAAGAAGGGACCCGTCGATGCCGATGCTCTGTGGGAGCATGGACTCGATCCCCCCGAGGAGGCCTCGATGAGCGATCCGCAGCTCTCCAACCCGCAGGTTCCCCCGCCACCCCCGATGAGCGCGCCCGCGTTCTCGCCCGAGCCGCGGAGGCGCAACAGGGGCGCCGTCGTCGGCGGGATCGCGGTCGTGGTCGCGCTGATCGCCGGCGCGCTCGTCTTCTTCACCACGCAGGGCGGTGACTCCGCCGAGGCACAGCCGCTCGCGCTGCGGTTCACGCAAGGCCAGTCCGAGACCTACGCCATCCACCAGACCATGGACGGGCAGGTCTCCTCCGACCTGCTCGGCGGCGACACGCCGATGCAGATGGACGTGACCCAGGTGGTCACGTGGCAGGTCACCTCCGTGGACGAAGAGGGTCTCGCGACGATCGAGGTGTCGGTCTCGGAGATGTCCGGCAGCGTGAACGGCATGGAGATCCCCTCGGCGGCCGCCTCCACCCCACCCGTCGAGTTCGTGATCGCACCCGACGGCCGGATCGTCTCGGCCGGGGGCCTGGCCCTCGGCGGCGCCGGGCAGACGCAGGGCTTCGGCTTCCCGGGCATGGGCCAGCTCACCCCGATCCTCCCCGATGCCGGCGTGGCGGTCGCGCCCGGCGACACCTGGGAGAAGGAGTTCTCGCAGGACTTCCCGTTCGGCGAGGGGACGATCGAGTTCACCGCGGTCAGTACCTACGAGCGGAACGAGACCGTGAACGGACGCGAGGCCGCCGTCATCGTCACCGAGCTCTCGGTGCCGCTGGACTTCACCCTGGACTTCCAGGAGCTGCTCGACTCGCTCGGCGAGGACCTGGGCGCGACCGGGGCTACCGGCCTCGACGCGTTCGCGGACGCGTCGATCGCCTACTCGGGCGGCGGGGACTTCACGCAGACGAGCTGGGTCGACCTCGAGGCCGAGGAGCTGCTCCGCAGCGAGAGCACCGGCGACTTCGACATCTCGATGGCGTTCGGCGGCGTCGCCGGGTTCGAGGGCGCGATGGACTTCACGGGTTCGTTCACGCAGGAGCTCGAGCGCCGCTAGCCGACGACGCCCTGGTCGACCTCGCCGACGAGGACGACCTCGCCCGCTGCGTCGACCACCCGGACGGTGGTGTACCCGGTGAGGTCCCGGTTCTTGAACTGATGGAACACGTCGGCGCCGCCGTCCGCATCCAGCTCGTCGATCCGCCCGGCCTTGAGGAGCGCGCCCGCGGCGTTCACGAGCTCGACCCGGTACGGGAGGCGCCCGACGGCTTTGGGGTCGAGCCCGTTCACGATCACGATCGTGAAATCGAGCAGGTTCGGTGACGCCAGCTGCAGGACGGCACCGCCGCCCTGTCCCCCGGCGGTCGGCGACAGCCGTCCGAGGTGGGTCTGGTCCTCGGGCAGCTCCCCGACCGGGATGATGTTGGCGAGGACCCGCTGGAACTGCTCGAGCGCCGCGGCGCGATCGCGTTCGGCCTGCTCGGCGCGCTCCGCGAACCGGTCGGCCCGGCCGGCCATCGCCGCACCCCAACCGAGGCTCGCGACGGCGACCATCGCCGCGACGATCGAGGCGGCCGCCGTCCGCGCC
>JBOGVL010000145.1:0-7110 GCA_050692535.1 Actinomycetota bacterium
CGCCTCGCCGGCCTCGGCTTCCAGGGCTCGCCACTCGTCAAGGGCCCGGCGGGCCATCCGGACGTAGTCGGGGTGCTCGTAGGTGAGGCGGAAGATCCTCGTCGGCCCCCCGGAGCTCCCACGGGCGTGGCCGATCTCGAACCGCTCGAGGAGCAGCGTGCTCCGGTTGCGCTTGGCGAGCCATCGAGCGGCGGATGTCCCCATCACGCCGCCGCCGACGACGATCACGTCGAAGCCCTGCGGCACGGCGCGAGCCTATCGCGACCCCGGACCGCGGGCGCCGGGGGGGTCGCGCCGGATCAGTCCCCGCTCCGGCGCAGGCGAGTCGCGAACCGCGAGAGCATCCCCGGCCCGGCCTCCCCGCGCGCGGGAGACGCCGCCGGCTCGTCGTCGAGCACGTCGTCCTCCCGGGTGAGCTCCGACTCGACCACCGCGTGGCGCCGGAGGTACGTCGAGACCGTGGCCTGGATCACGGCGGCCGCCGGGAGAGCCATGAACGCGCCGATGAAACCGCCGATCGACCCGCCCGCGAGCGCGGCGCCGAACGCGACCGCCGGGTGGAGCTGCATCGTCCGCGCCGTGATCCGCGGCGCGAGCAGGTAGTTCTCGATCTGCTGGTACACCAGCACGAAGATGAGGAAGAAGAGCCCGGACCAGGGGTCCTCCAGAAGGGCGACGACCAGCGGCACCGCGGCCGCGATGTACGTGCCGACGACCGGGATGAACTGCGAGACGAACCCCTGCCACAGGGCCAGCGGCACCGCGAAGGGCACCCCGAGCAACTGGAGGGCGATGAACGTGAACCCGGCGTTGATGACCGCGAGCAACAGCCGCGAGTAGAGGTAGCCGCCGGTCTTGTCGATCGCGATGTTCCACGCGGCGAGCATCTCGCGCTGGCGGCGCGGCGGCAGCAGCGAGCAGACCGCCCGGCGAAACCTGGGCCCGTCGGCCACGAGATAGAAGGTGAACAGGCCGATCGTGAGGACCTGGAACAGGAGCCCGAGCAGGAACGCGCCCACCGACGCGACGTTCGCGGCGATCGCCTGGATGTCCGTCTGCGCGCTGGCGATCCGCTCGAGGATCCGCTCGCCGGTCAGCTCGACGTCGAACCATCGCTCGGTGTATTCGCTCACCCGGGCCAGCCAATCGGGCAGGCGGTCGATCAGCTCCTGGACCTGGTCGATCACCAGCGGGACCATCAGCGCGACCATCATGATTCCCACGAGGGCGAGCCCGAACAGCACGAGCGCCGTCGCGGCGCCCCTCCTCCAACCGCGTCCCACCAGCCAGTTCACCGCCGGCTCGAGCGCGAACGACAGGAAGAGCGCGGCGATCAGCCACACGACCAGGTCGCGGAGCCGCCGAAAGAGCGAGAACGCCGCGTACGCCGCGAAGAACACGGCGACCACGAGCAGGAGGAGCCGGGGGATCCAGGGCGGCATGTGCGTCGCGTCGGGGTCGGCCGATCGCGAGCCGACGTCCTCCGCACCCCGCGTCTGCGCCCCGGCCAGCGGTTGCGGCTCCTCGGGGACGGCCGCGGGGTCCATGCGCCCAGCGTATCGACCGGTTTGGCACCGCGCCAGCACGTACGATGGCCGCATGCCCGAGGAGGCGCGCGGGAAG
The DNA here is from genome assembly GCA_050692535.1 of Actinomycetota bacterium. Classification (GTDB taxonomy): domain Bacteria; phylum Actinomycetota; class UBA4738; order UBA4738; family HRBIN12; genus CALGFI01. The sequence continues at coordinate 1,624 of JBOGVL010000145.1, forward strand.
ACCGGCAGGCCGACGCGGACGCGCAACAAGCCCGAACGGCCGCGCGACCACCTGGGTCGGCCGCAGGCCTGGGGCGCCGAGAGCACGCTGCACCTCGAGGACTACGACTCCCTGCCGCTGGAGGAGAACCACCGGCTCGGTCGCGAGCACCTGAACGCGGGCCGCTACTTTCCCGCGCACGAGGCGTGGGAGACCGCCTGGAAGCAGGCACGCGACACGCCGGACGCCGAGTTCTTCAAGGGCCTCTCGCAACTCGGCGCCGGGCTCACGCACCTCCTCCGCGGCAACGCCCACGGGGCGGTGCGCCTCCTCCGGAGGGCCGCCGGCCGGATGGGCGCCTACCCGGCCGGGCACCGGGGGGTCGACACGGGCCGCCTCGCCGGGGACGCGGAGGCGCTGGCCGGCGCGATCGAGCATGGCGAGGTGATCCCCGGCGAGGACGCCCGCTTCGCGTCACCGGTGGTGTGACCGGTTGACGACGGTGGGCGCGAACCCGCACGATGGGATGGTCATGGCCGAGGAGATCCCGAACCCGTTGGAGTGGAAGGGCCGCACGGGGCCCTTCACGATCGAGCTGGATCCCGGCGTCTTCGCCCCCACGCACACGAGCCGCACGATCGCCGAGGCCCTCGAGATCCAGGAGGGCGACATCGTGATCGACGTCGGGTGCGGCAGCGGCGTCCTGTCCTTCGTCGCCTCCCGGCTCGGCGCGGGCCGCGTCTACGGGGTCGACCTGTCCGCCGACGCGATCGAGGTCGCCGGGCGCAACGCGCAGCGGCTCGGCGTCGAGGGCACCGTGGAGTTCCGCGTGGGGGACCTCCTGGAGCCGATGCGCGGCATCCAGGCGGACGTGATCATCGGGGACGTCTCCGGCATCCCGGACGAGATCGCCGCCGTCTCCGGATGGTTCCCCGACGGCCGCGCGGGCGGGCCCACCGGTGCGGAGCTCCCCGCGGCGATGCTGGAGAGCGTCCGCGAGAGCGGGTGCCTGCGCCCGGGCGGGCGGCTGTACCTGCCGACCGGGACGATCCAGGCCGAGGGACGGATCCTCGACGTGGCGCGCCGCATCTTCGGCGCCGCCAACCTCCAGTCGCTCCTGGAGCGCGAGTTCCCACTCCCCGAGGTCGTCGCCAAGTCCAAGGCGGTCGGGCAGATGATGAAGGAGGGGATCCTCCACCTCCACGCGCGCGGCAGCCGGCTGCTGTGGCGGCTCCAGGTCTGGCGCTGCGAGATGCCGCGGGTGCTCGGTGACCCGCGCCTGCCGGTGATCGATCCCTAGTCGGCGGGCCGGACCTCGACGACCGACTTGACCCAGTAGCCGGCCTCGCGCAGGCGCTCGGCACCCCCGCGGTCGATCGCGAGCACGATGATGCCGATCCTGCAGCCCTCGGCCTCCAGCGCCCTCGCCGCCTTGAGCACCTGGTGCCCGGTCGTCGAGACGTCCTCGATGAGGGCGAGCTCGGCGCCGACCGGGGCGTGCCCCTCCACCTGCGACATCGTCCCGTAGGACTTCGGCTCCCTCCGTACGACCGCGATCGGCAGGCCGATCTCGATCGCGACGGCCGCCACGAGCAGCGTCGCCGCGCCCTCCGGCGCGGCCAGGTGCGTCACGCCCTCGGGCAGCAGCCCCGCGACGGCGTGCGCCGTCTCGCGGAGGAGCTCGGGCTCGGTCAGGAAGCGGAACTTGTCGAAGTACACGGAGGAGCGCTTCCCGGATGACAGGACGAAGTCGCCGTGGAGCTCCGATGCCTCGAGGAGGCGACTCGCGAGGTCGTCGGACATCGCGCGTAGCATAGGGCCCCGATGGGCTGGTACCGGACGATGGCGCGACCCGTCCTCTTCGCCCTTCCGCCGGAGACGGCTCACGGTCTGGCTTCCCGGCTCCTCGGCCTCCCCCTGCCGTGGGAGCGGCTCGGCGGCGCGATCAGCGACCCGGTGCTTCGGACGACGTTCGCGGGGATCCCCCTCGAGAACCCGCTCGGCCTCGCCGCCGGGTTCGACAAGTCGGGGCGGCGACTGGCGCCGCTCGGCCGGCTCGGGTTCGGCTACGTCGTGGGCGGGACGTTCACGCGGCGGCCGAGGACCGGCAACCCGAGGCCGCGGATCGTTCGGTACCGCGACCGCGCTTCGATGACGAACGCGATGGGCCTCCCCAACGCCGGGGCCGAGGCCGCGGCCGAGGCGCTCGGGCGCACTCCGCGGCCGGGGCCGAGGTTCGCGAGCATGGCCGACGAGGACATCCCCGAGGCACTCGAGGTCCACGCGCTGCTGGAGCCGCACGTCGACGCCGTCGAGCTGAACGCGAGCTGCCCCAACGTGTCCTGGGGACGGGACCGCGACCAGGAGGCCCACCTCGCCGGCCTGCTCCGGGAGCTCGCCGTGCGCCGCACGAAGCCGCTCGTCGTGAAGCTGCCGCCGTTTCGGACCGGCGTCGAGCGGGAGGTGGTGCTCGCCCTGGCCCGGATCGCGGTGGAGGGCGAGGCCGACGGGCTGACCTGCTCGAACACCCGTCCGGTCCGCGACGGCCGCCTCGCGACGGGCGAGGGAGGGCTGTCGGGCCGTGCCCTGTCCGCCGACACCCCGGGGATCGTCGCCGAGGTCGCCGGCGCGATCGGAAGCGCCGTGCCGATCGCCGCGTGCGGCGGCATCACGACGGCCGCGGACGCCCTCGCGTGCCTGGAGGCCGGGGCCTCGACCGTCCAGCTCTACTCGGCCCTCGTCTTTCGCGGGCCGGGCGTGGTCGGTGAGATCACCGCCGGCCTCGCGACCGCCCTGGCCGACCGGGCCGCCGAGGACGCGGTCCACGGCTGAGCCTCGGGGACGCAACGCCTGGACGGCGCAACCCCGCTCCGACCGTGCGACGACGCGACGGGTTGCTGGCGGGTTGGGTTCCCGTTCAAGATGGCTCGGTTCCGAACGCCATCGAACATGCCGCGGAGGGGATTTGGCGCAACCGGAGACGACGGTCGACGACGCGCGGGCTCCCCGAGGAGCCGGCGCTGCCGTCCGGTTGCTGGGCGTGCGCAAGCGCTTCGGCGACGTCGTCGCGGTGGACGGCGTGGATCTGGAGGTCCTCGACGGCGAGTTCTACTCGATGCTCGGACCGTCGGGGTCGGGCAAGACGACGTGCCTACGGATGATCGCGGGGTTCGAGGCGCCTTCGGAGGGTCGCGTCGAGCTCGGCGGCCGGGACGTGACGGACCTCGCCCCCTACGAGCGCGACGTGAACACCGTCTTCCAGGACTATGCGCTGTTCCCGCACATGACCGTGCTGGAGAACGTCGAGTACGGGCTCCGCGTGAAGCGGGTGCCGGGGCCGGCTCGACGCGAGCGGGCGAGCGAGGCGCTCGCCATGGTGCAGCTCTCCGCGCTGGGCGACCGGAAGCCCTCGCAGCTGTCCGGCGGCCAGCGGCAGCGGGTCGCGCTCGCCCGAGCGCTCGTGAACCGGCCGAAGGTCCTGTTGCTCGACGAGCCCCTCGGGGCCCTCGACCTCAAGCTCCGACAGGCCATGCAGATCGAGCTGAAGGACATCCAGGAGCGCGTCGGGCTCACCTTCATCTACGTGACGCACGATCAGGAGGAGGCGCTCACGATGAGCGACCGCCTCGCCGTTTTCAATCACGGCCGCGTCGAGCAGATCGGTACGCCGGCGGACGTGTACGAGCGGCCGGCCACCGGTTTCGTCGCGGGCTTCGTCGGCGTCTCCAACGTCCTGGACGGCGAGGCGGCGCGCGCGGTGGCGGGGGACGAGCACGCCTTCACGATCCGCCCGGAGAAGATCTCGATGGTCGAGGTGGACGCGTCCGTCGAACACGACCGCTGCACGGCGACCGGGCGCGTGCGTGAGGTCGTCTACCTCGGGGCGATCACGCGGTACCTCGTCGACCTCGACGTCGGGGCCGAGCTGGTCGTGATGCAACAGAACCTGGCGACGTCGTCCATGGACGCGCTCCAGGTGCGCGGCAACTCGGTGCGCCTGGTGTGGGATCGACGGTTCAACCGGCCCGTGCAGGCCGGCGATTCGACGGATGGGTCGCGAGACCCGGGGGAGGGGGTTCCATGAGGAGCGTACGAAGGTGGCTCGCCGTCCTGGCCGTCCTGGCGCTCGTGGCCGCGGCCTGCGGCGACGACGAGGGCGATGGCGGAGGCGGTGGTGGGGACGGCGGCGCGATCGAGCCTGCCGTCGTCTTCGACGAGATCGGGGAAACGGAGGGCCAGCTCGAGCTGATCGCGTGGCACGGCTACACGGAGGATGGGACTACCGAGGGGTACGAGGAGTACGACTGGGTCACGCCGTTCGAGAGCGACACCGGCTGTGACGTCAACGTGACCTACGCCGACACGTCGGACGAGATGGTCACCCTGATGCGGCAGGGCGAGGGCGCCGTCTACGACGGGGTCTCGGCCTCCGGCAACGCGAGCAACCGGCTGATCGTGGCGGGCGACGTCGGTGCGGTCGACCCGGCGCTCTTCCCGGACCTCGCGAACGTGATCGGACCCCTGCATCCCGAGACCGGGACGAACAACGCGCACTACGTCGTCGACGGGAACATGTACGGCACGCCGTACATGTACGGGCCCAACTTCCTGATGTACAACACGGACGTCGTGACGCCGGCGCCCACGAGCTGGGACGTCACGTTCGAGGCCGACTCGCCCTACGCCGGATCGGTCACGGCCTACGACGACCCGATCTTCATCGCCGACGCGGCCGTCTATCTCAAGACCCACAATCCGGACCTTGGGATCACGGACCCGTACGAGCTCACGCAGGAGCAGTTCGACGCGGCCGTCGAGCTCCTCCGGCAGCAGAAGGACCTCATCAGCGCGTACTGGGCCCTGTACACGGACGAGATCGACGGGTTCCTCAACGGTTCGATGGTGGTCGGCACGGCGTGGCCGGTGAACTTCACGTTCTCGAAGGACGCACCCGCGGCCGCGGTCATCCCCGATGAGGGAGTGACCGGATGGGCCGACACGTGGATGATCTCGGCTAACGCGCCGCACCCCAACTGCATGCTGAAGTGGATGGAGTGGACGCTGCAGCCCGACGTGCAGGCCGAGGTCGGCGTCTACTACGGCGCCGCCGGATCCAACGTCGAGTCCTGTCAGCTGATCGCGGACACCCTCGGCGAGGGCGGCCAGGAGCTCGTGGACTCCGTGGAGTACTCGTTCTGCGGTGACGAGGAGTTCCTGAACAACCTCTACTTGTGGAAGACGCCGCAGGTCGACTGCGGCGACGACCGGGGTCAGGTGTGCATCGACTACTCCGAGTGGACGCAGGCCTGGACGGAGGTTCGCGGCTCGTAGTCGCGAACCGATCGAGGGGCCCCGGAGGCAACCCGGGGCCCCTCGTCCGTCGGAGGGGGGAAGCCAGTGGGCACGGTGGGATCGGAGGCCGGCCGCCTCGGCCGCGTGTCGGCCTTCCTCTTCCGCCATCGGGGGGCCAAGGTCGGTCTGACCCTGGGGCCGCCCCTCGCCTGGTTC
>JBOGVL010000146.1:0-7108 GCA_050692535.1 Actinomycetota bacterium
GGTCCTGACAATGCGCGTCGTCGTCGGGGCCGGCGGGAGCGTCGTACTGCCAGCCGCCATCGTCGCACTGCGCCGAGGCGAGCCAGCCGAGCGAAGCGGCCGATGGCGTTCGCCCGGCGGCCACGAGCGCCAGCACGCCGAGCGCCTGATCGAAGACGGCCGTTCCGTCGCCGAGTCGCCCGTCCGGCTGCTCGCTCGAGAGGATCCCCGTCACGAGATCCCGTCCGCCGAAGTCGCGCGGGTCCTGGCCCGCGGCCACGGCCGCGAGCACCACCTTGGCCTGCAGCCCGACGCCGACGACGGCGCCGCCGGCGACCCGGCGCTCGAGGAAGCCGAGCGCCTTCCGCAGGGGCTTCTTGCCGTCGCCGACCGCGACGAGGGCAACGACGGCGTCGGCGGTGGACCCCACCGCCGAGAAGGCCGGGAAGGCCCCGTTCGACGCCTGCTGGGAGGTGATGAAGCCGGTCGCCCGCTCGACCCGCTCCGCCCGACTGAGCCCGGCAGCCACCCCGGGGAGCAGGACGAGGAGCGCGAGACCCGACGTCAACGCGAACCTCGAGAGCGAACGGAACGAGCGGTGCCACCCGGGAACCGGTGCCCAGAGCGGACCCATACGCGTCTCCTTTCGTGCGAAGGACGACCCGTGCGCTCCCCCGAGGCAGGTCTCCTGGCTCCCGGATCTCCGCTCCCCCGACCCTTCCCGGGCCTCCGGCCCAGTGGTTCCGTCGGGTTCGCTCCCCGGTCACAGTGGCGCGACCGCGCCGGATTCTCACCGGCTTCCCTCTTCGCGGGGACGGGATCCGCCCGCCCCGGCTTCCGACCGGACGTTCGAACCGACGCGTCCGGTACGCCTCGAGGGCACGAACTGTGCAGTTGTGGCGCGGATCCTACCGCGATCCCACGACGTCCGTGACGCGGGGAACGTGGGGAAGGCGGGCTACGGACCGTGGGCCGGGGAGTCTACGGACGGGGTGGCAAGGAACCGCAACCGCGGGCTATGCTCCCCCGGGTAGCTGCGGAGTGCGAAGAGTCCTGACCTGCTGCGTGCTCGCGCTGGTCGCCGCGGGGTGCCGCGACGCGGTGATCGGCCAACCCCTCGGAGCAGCCCCCGAAGTCCTGATCACCGAGTCTCCGAGCCCCTATCGCGAGGTGACGGCCGGCTCCGTCACCGCCGTCCTGCCCGACGCCTGGCATCCGGAGTTCGCCGGCACGCTCGACGATCCCCGACAGGGCCTGGTCGCCGGCCCCGGCCGCGACACCTGGCGGGGCGAGCGCCCGCCGGCCGAGGGATACGCGGCGATGTGGATCGACGGCACGCGGGTGGGGGTCCCGTCCGACTACTACTACCTCGCGGCGACGGGACCCGCGCTGGACCTCATCACCCGGTCCTCCGAGTGCAGCGACATCCGCCAACGGGTGATCGCCGACCACCGCCCGGAGTTCGCGGCGGGCGAGGCGGACTCGCCGGGCGACTTCGTGGCGACCGGCAGGGGGACCTGCGTCGTGGGCCAGCGCCCCACGCGCTGGGCGTACTTCATCGCCGCGCCGGGGTACGGCCCCGTCCGCGAGATCGGCATCCCGAGCTCGGGTCTCTACCTCGTGGTGGCGGTCGTGCCGGACTCGCCGCACGCGCCGCAGCAGCTCGGCCGCATGCTCGAACGGACGCGCTTCGGCGGGGTGAGCGTGGCCGAGCTGATCGCGGCCGCCCGGCCGGTGACGTTCCCGGTCTTCGGCCCGGTCTGACCCCGGCTACCGCGGCGAACGGTCGACGAACGGCGTGGATGCGACACGTGCGGGGGCACGGCGGCCGCGGATGTCGATGTCGACCTGCGCGCCCGGCTCGAACCGCTCGGGCGGCGACAGGTAGGCGAGGGCGATCCCGGCCCCGAGGGTGGGCGAGTAGGTGCCGCTCGTGACCTCCCCCACCGCCGCCCCGCCGGCGACGACGGCGTGGTGCGACCGAGGGATATGGCGCCGGTCGGCGGTCACGAGGCCGAGGAGCCGGCTTGGCAGGCCGGACTCGCGCAGGCGAACGAGCGCGTCGCGGCCGCGGAAGTCGCCCTTGTCGAACGAGACCGCCCAGCCGAGCCCGGCCTCGAGCGACGTGCGCTCGGGACCCAGGTCCTGACCGTAGAGCGGATAACCCATCTCCATCCGGAGCACGTCGCGGGCGCCGAGCCCGCACGGACGGAGCCCCAGCGAGGATCCGGCCTCGGTGATCGCGCCCCAGAGCTCGGCGGCGAGGCCGGCCTCCGCGAAGAGCTCGTACCCGCGCTCGCCGGTGTAGCCGGTCCGAGCGAGGACGACGTCCCGACCCTGCCGCCCGACGACCGCACACCCGCGGAACCCGAGGCTCCCGGCATCAGGCCAGAGCGCGCTCAGGACGTCGAGCGAGGCCGGCCCCTGGACGCCGAGGAAGCACCAGTCGTCGTGGTCCACGACCGCGTGCGGCCCCGCCGCCTCGCGGAACGCCTCGACCACCAGGTTCTTGTTCGAGGCGTTCGGGACCGCGAACCATCGCTCCTCCGCCAGCCGGTAGAGGAACAGGTCCTCCTGAACGCCGCCGCGCTCGTTCAGCAGGTGGTGGTACTGGGCGCGGCCGACCGGGACCTTGCGCAGGTCGTTCGTCAGCAGTCCCTGGAGCGCGGCGAACGCGCCGGCGCCGACGACGTCGACCATCCCGAGGTGGCTGAGGTCGAACAGCCCCACCCGCTCACGGACGGCCCGGTGCTCGGACAGGGTCCCCTCGTACTCGATCGGCATCAGCCAGCCGCCGAAGGCCCCGAGCTTGGCCCCGAGGTCGCGATGGACCTTCTCGAGCGGGCTGTGGCGCAGGCCGGGCTCCGTCATCGACTCGTCATCGTATGTTCGGAGGGCCTCAAACAGCGAAGCGGTGGGCCGGGAAGAAGCCGTCGTCGGGAACCGCGGTAGCATGGCGATTCGGATGTCCGACGCTTATGACGTAGTCGTGGTCGGCGCGGGGACGGGAGGCTACTCCTGCGCCCTGCGACTGGCCCAACTCGGCAAACGTGTCGCCCTGGTCGAGCGCGACGAACGCCTCGGCGGGACCTGTCTCCTCCGCGGCTGCATCCCGACCAAGGCCCTGTTGCAGTCCGCCGCCGTCATGGACACGGTGAACCGCTCCGAGGAGTGGGGCATCAAGGCGAGCGGCGACCCCGACTGGTCGCAGATCCAGGCGTTCGAGAACAAGATCGTGGACAAGCTCGTGTCGGGCCTGACCGGGCTCGTGAAGACCCGGAAGATCGACGTCGTCCGTGGGACGGCCGCGCTCAGGCCCGGGCCTGCGGTCGACGTGGACGGCCGGGCGTTCACCGCGACCGATGTCGTGCTCGCGACCGGCTCGACTCCCCGACTCCTGCCCGGCCTGGAGCGTTCCCAACGCGTGATCACGAGCGACGAGGCGCTCTGGTACGGATCGATCCCGTCGTCGGCGGTGATCATCGGCGCCGGCGCGATCGGGCTCGAGTTCGCGAGCTTCTATCGATCGATGGGCGCGGAGGTCACGCTCGTGGAGGCGCTGCCGAGGATCGCGCCGCTCGAGGACGAGGACGCGTCCAAGGAGATCGCGCGCGCGTTCCGCAAGCGGGGCATCGCGGCGCACGCCGGGGCCTCGGTGAAGGACGTCAAGGACACGGGCGACCGTGTCGACGTGAGCTTCGAGACGGGCGGCAAGGAGCAGACCGCCGCCGCCGACGTGTGCCTCGTCGCCGTCGGGCGCGGGCCGGTGACGGAGGGCCTCGGCCTCGAGGGCGCCGGGGTCGAGACGGATCGCGGGTTCGTGAAGGTCGATGAGCGGCTCCAGACGACCGCCGGCCACGTCTGGGCGATCGGCGACGTCGCGGCCACGCCGCTCCAGCTCGCCCACGTCTCGTTCACCGAGGGATACGCCGTGGCCGAGCGCATCGCCGGCACCCCCGTTCCCGAGATCGAGTACACCGGCATCCCGCGGGTCACCTACTGCTCCCCCGAGATCGCGTCCGTCGGCCTCACCGAGGCTCAGGCCGTCGAGCGCGGCCACGAGGTCGAGGTCGAGCGGCTCAACCTGCAGGCCGTCGGCAAGGCGAACATCGTCGGCGAGGGTGGGCTCGTGAAGGTCGTCGCCCAGAAGAACGGCGGCCCGGTGCTCGGCGTCCACATGGTGGGCCCGCACGTCACCGACCTGATCGCCGAGTCGATGCTGATCGTGAACTGGGAGGCGGTTCCCGCCGAGGTCGCCGCCCTCATCCATCCCCACCCGAGTCTTTCCGAGGGCGTGGGCGAGGCGTTTCTCGCGCTCGCCGGCAAACCCTTGCACGGAGGGTGAGCATGGCGACCAAGGTGAAGGACCAGAAGCTCGCCGCGGAGGACTGGCGCGCCGGCCGGACCGACGACCAGCTGAAGGACATGCTCCACATGCTCAAGCTCTGCCGGTACTTCGACGAGCGCATGGAGGCGCTGTACCGGCAGGGGCGGCTCCCCGGTGCGATCTACTCGGGTCGCGGCCAGGAGGGCACGCACATCGGCGTCGTCGCCGCCCTGCGCGATGAGGACTCGCTGTTCCCGACGCACCGCGATCTGTCGGCCCAGTTGGCGAAAGGTCTGGAGCTCAAGCGGGTGATGGCGCAGTTCTGGGGCCGCATCGACGGATACACGCGCGGGCGCGACGGCAACAGCCACATCGGCGACTGGCAGGGACACCGCACGTGGACGGTCATGTCGCACCTGCCGATCGCGTACCCGCCCGCGGCCGGAGCGGCGCTCGCGTATCTGCGAAAGGGCGAGCCGCGTGTCGCCCTGGCGATCTGCGGCGACGGCTCCACCTCGAACGGACGCTGGCACGAGGCGCTGAACGTCTCCGCGATCCACCGGCTGCCGGTCGTGTGGATCGTGAACAACAACCAGTACGCGTACTCCACGCCGAACCCGTTGGAGTTCTCGGTCCCCACGATCGCCGAGCGAGCCGTCGCGTACGGGATGCCCGGCGTCCGGGTCGACGGCGCGAACGTGCTCGAGGTCTACGCGGCCGCCCGCGACGCCATCGAGCGCGCCCGCGGCGGTGGTGGCCCGACGCTGATCGAGAGCGTCTCGCTTCGCTGGCGAGGGCACGCCGGTCACGACCCCGCGAAGTATGTGCCCAAGGAGCTGCTGGACGACTACATGCAGAACCGCGACCCGGTGAAGCGATTCGAGGAGCTCCTCCGCTCGCACGACGTCGTGGACGACACGTTCGTGAAGGAGCTCGAGGAGCGGATCACGGGCGAGTTCGACGAGGGTTACGAGTTCGCGCAGAGCTCGCCGTTCCCCGAGCCGGGCGACGTCACCAGGGGCCTGTGGGTCGAGGACGGGTATTGGGCCGGCGAGCCCGGCCGCGGCGGGGGAACGGGCGCCTGATGGCGACGAAGACGCTGGAGGCTGGCGCCGCCGGGCACGGCGCCGAACCGCGCGGCAAGCGATCGGAAAACGGCGAGGCCACGTACCTGGTCGCGATCGCGGAGGCGCTCTGGGAGGAGATGGAACGCGACGAACGCGTCTTCCTGCTCGGCGAGGATATCGGCGTGTACGGAGGGGCGTTCAAGGTCACGGAGGGATTCATCGAGCGCTTCGGGGCCGAGCGGGTGATGGACACCCCGATCGCCGAGGAGACGATCGTGGGGATGGCGCTCGGCGCCGCGATGGAGGGCCTGCGACCGATCGCGGAGTTCCAGTACGCCGACTTCATGTCGAGCGGGTTCGACGAGATCACGACGGCGCTCGGCCGGTACCACTACCGGAGCGGCGTCCCGGCTCCCGTCGTCCTCCGCGGGCCATCGGGCGGCGGCGTCCGGGCCTCGAGCTTCCACTCGTTCAACCCGGAGCCATGGTTCGCGCACTCGCCGGGCCTGAAGGTCGTCACGCCGGCGTTCCCGAGCGACGCCAAGGGTCTCCTGAAGTCGGCGATCCGCGACGACAACCCGGTCGTGTTCCTCGAGCACAAGTGGATCTACCGTCGGATCAAGGAACAGGTCCCCGAGGACCCCGACTTCCTGGTTCCGATCGGGAAAGCCGACGTGAAGCGCGAGGGCGGCGACGTGACGATCGTTGCCTCCGGCATGATGGTCCACCAGGCCCTCGATGCGGCGGGTGCGCTCGCGCAGGAGGGGATCGAGGTCGAGGTGGTCGACCTCCGCTCGGTGGTCCCGCTGGACACCGAGACGATCCTCGCCTCGGTCGCGAAGACGAGCCACGCGATCGTCCTCTTCGAGAGCCACCGGTTCCTCGGCGTCGGCGCCGAGGTCGCGAGCGTGATCGCCGAGGAGGGGTTCGAGTCCCTCGACGCCCCGGTCGTCCGCCTGTCCCCGCCGAACGTGCCCGTGCCGTTCTCACCCGCGCTCGAGGACGCCTACCTGCCGCAGGTGGCCGACATCGAGGAAGCGGTGCGCAAGCTCTCCGCCTGGTGATGGAAGGGGCTCACGTAGCGAAGCGGTAGCCCCGGTCAAGGAGGTCCGATGCAGGTCAAGATGCCGCAGCTCGGCGAGACCGTGATCGAAGGGACCATCCTGAAGTGGCTCAAGCAGGAGGGCGAGCACGTCGCCCAGGACGAGCCGCTCTTCGAGATCTCGACCGACAAGGTGGACACGGAGGTCCCCTCGCCCGCCGAGGGCACGCTGACGAAGATCCTCGTGACCGAGGGGCAGACGGTCTCGGTCGGGACCGACCTCGCGACGATCGACTCGGGCGACGGTGCCGCCGGTGACGCCGAACCCGCGGCCGACGCCGAGGCGCCCGCGGCGGCCACACCCGCGACGGAATCCGCGCCGGTCGAGACGCCGCAGGTCGAACCGGCCGCCGCCGTTCCCTCCGCCCAGGCCCCCGCCGCCGCGCCGACCACCTCGTCGACCGCCGCTCCGCCGCAGGCCGCACCCCCGTCCGACCGCGGACCGCGGTCGCAGATCCTCTCGCCGCTCGTCCGAAAGCTCGCCGCCGAGCACGGCGTCGACCTCGCCCAGGTGCCCGGAACCGGGACCGGCGGACGGATCACCAAGAACGACGTGTTGAGCTTCGCCTCCTCCCAGGGTGCTCCCGCCGGAGCCCCCGCCGCGGCGGCCGCGCCCGCGCCGATGCCGAAGGC
>JBOGVL010000147.1:0-7057 GCA_050692535.1 Actinomycetota bacterium
GCGCTCCTCCAGGAACGCGGCGTGATCGGCGCCCGGCACGAAGCAGACCTCCTGCGAGTCCGGCTTCGACGCGACCGGGAGCCGGAGGCGCTCCGCCTGGCGTCGCGTCTCGATCTTCGGCATCGTGCCGATCGGGAACAGCGCGCGTGCCAGCTCGCGCTGGCCGAGGGTGTGCAGCATGTAGGTCTGATCCTTGCCGGGGTCGGCGCCCTTGCGCAGGTGCCACGCGCCGGCCTCGTCGCGGACGGTGCAGACGTAGTGGCCGGTCGCGACGAAGTCGATCCCGAGGTCGTCTGCCCGGCGCAGGAACGCCCCGAACTTGATGTGCTCGTTGCAGCGAGCACACGGGTTGGGCGTCCGGCCGGCCCGGTGCTCGGCGAAGAAGTCGGCGAGGACCGTCTCGGCGAACGCCTCGCTCATGTCGACGACCTCGAAGGCGAAGCCGCCGATCCGCGCGACGTCGGCGGCGTCCGCGCGAGCGCCCGGCCCGCAGCATCCGTGGTCCACCCCGTCGGCGAGGTGCACCAGGTTCAGGTGCGAGCCGAGCACCTCGTACCCGCGCTCGTGCAGGAGGCAGGCCGCGACGGACGAGTCGACGCCGCCCGACATCGCGACGAGCACGGAGCCCTTCGAGGTCATCGATGGATGATACGCGGGGCCCGACGGGTATCCTCGGCGGAGCCGCGGTCGGAAGGATCGGTGCCGATGCAAGTCGTCGTGTTGGTGAAGTACGTGCCGAACCCCCTCGGCACGCCCACGCTCGGAGACGACCTGCTCCTCGTCCGCGAAGGTGTGGAAGGCGCGCTCGATCCCGGGGACGAGTACGCGATCGAGGCCGCCCTTCGGATCGTCGAGGCGTACGGGGGCGAGGTCACGCTGGTCTCGATGGGTCCGGAGGTCGCGACCGGCGCGATCCGCAAGGGCCTGTCGATGGGGGCCGGCGCTGGGGTACTCGTGACCGATCCGGCACTCCGGGGCGCCGACGCGCTCGCCACGGCGAGGACCCTCGCGGCGGCGGTGGCGCGGAACCCGTTCGACCTGGTCCTCGCGGGGGTGGAGTCGACCGACGGCTCCACGGGCACCCTGCCAACGACGGTCGCGGAGCTCCTCGGCGTGCCGAGTGCGACCTTCGCCCGCCGGCTCGAGGTGGGAGACGGGACGCTTCGGATCGAGCGGCAGACCGAGGAGGGATACGAGGTCGTCGACTGCCCGCTTCCCGCCGTCGCGACCGTCACCGGGAGTGCGGACGAGCCCCGGTATCCCACCCTGAAGGGGATCATGTCCGCGAAGACGAAACCGCTCGAGCAGCTCTCGCTCGCCGACCTCGGCGTCACGCCGGAGGCCGTGGCGCCGACGCAGCGCGTGACGGCGGTGAGCGCCGCCGCGGAGAAGGGCCCCGGCGAGATCCTGGATGCGGGCGACGATGCCACCAGGCGGATCGCCGACCTGCTCGCCGAGGCCAAGGTGATCTGACGTGACGTCGACGTGGGTATACGCGGAGGTGACGCCGGAGGGCCCGAGACCCTCGGCGCTCGAGCTGCTGACCAAGGCACGGTCGTTGGGCGAAGCCGCCGCGGTGGCGCTCGGACCCGGCGCGACCGCCTCGGCCGCCGCCCTCGGCGACCACGGCGCGGCGATCGTCTACGCGAGCGACGACGACGCGTACACGGACGGGCTCGGACGGCCGCAGGTCCATGCGCTCGAGGCTCTCGCGAACGCGCATGCGCCCGACCTCATCCTGTTCTCCTCGAGCTACGAGGCCCGCGACGTCGCAGGCCGCCTCCAGGCCCGGCTCGGATGCACGCTGCTGAGCAACGCAAGCGACGTCGCGAGCGCCGACGCCGCCCAGACACAGATCTTCGGCGGGAGCCGCATCGTGGACGTCGCGCTCGAGGGACCGGAACCCCGCCTGGTGCTCGTCCGGCCCAAGTCGTTCGCGGCCGAGCCGTCGCACGGCACCGCGACCGTCGTGCCGGTCGAGGTCGAGATCCCCGTCGAGCTCCGCGCCGCCCGCCGCGTCGAGCGCCACGAGGAGGCCGCCTCCGGACCCAAGCTGGAGGAGGCCAAGGTCGTGATCGCGGGCGGCCGTGGCCTGCAGGACCCGTCGAACTTCAAGCTGCTCGACGACCTCGCGGCTGCGATCGGCGACGCCGCGGTCGGGGCCACCCGGGCGGTCGTCGACGCGGGCTGGGTGCCGTACAGCTATCAGGTCGGCCAGACCGGCAAGACCGTCCGCCCAGAGATCTACATCGCCGTCGGGATCAGCGGGGCGACCCAACACATCGTCGGGATGAAGAGCTCCAAGCGGATCGTTGCGATCAACAAGGACCGGGACGCGCCGATCTTCCGGATGGCCGACCTCGGCATCGTCGGCGACGCGCTCGCCGTCGTCCCGGGGCTGATCGAGGAGATCCGCGGCCGACGGGGCTGACGGGTCCGCGGCCCACGGAGGGCGGATGATCGAGGCGCGGTTCGACGACCTGTCGCACGGCTCCGAGCGATCGTTCCGGCTCGCGGGACCGGTCGCCGTGCTCGAGGCCCGCCGGCCCGACGAGGTCGCCGGGGCGATCGACGCGGCCGAGGCGGGGGCCTCCCGCGGGCTGTGGGTCGGCGGCTTCGTCGCCTACGAGGCGGCCTCGGGGCTCGACCCCGCGCTCACCGTTCGACCGCGGGCGCCGGGCGACCCGTTCGAGGAGTTGCCGCTGGCGTGGTTCGCGCTCTTCGAGACGCGGGAGACGGTCCCGCCCCTCGAGCCGCGACGCGCCGATCCCCCCGAGGGCGACTCGCCGTGGCGGCCGTCGGTCGACCGCCTCGCGTACGACGAGGCGCTCGCTCGGATCCGTGAGCTGATCGCCGCGGGCGAGTCCTATCAGGTGAATCACACCCTCCGGCTCCGCGCTCGGATCGCCGGCGACGAGCGTGGCTTCTACCGAGACCTCGCGCTGGGGCAGCGGGGCGCCTTCGCCGCCCGCCTCGACCTGGGTCGCTATCGCGTGTTGTCCGCCTCCCCCGAACTCTTCTTCCGGATCGACGGCGCGCGGATCACCACCCGCCCGATGAAGGGGACCGCACCGCGCGGCCGCTGGCTCGCCGAGGACGAGGACGCCGCGGCCGCGCTCGTCGCGTCGCCGAAGGATCGCGCCGAGAACGCGATGATCGTCGACCTGCTCCGCAACGACCTCGGCCGGATCGCGCGACCGGGCTCGGTCGCGGTCGCCCGGATGCACGAGCCCGAACGGTACGAGACCGTGTGGCAGCTGACCTCGACCGTCTCGGCGGACCTCGAGCCGGCCACGCCGCTCGTCGAGGTGTTCCGGGCCCTGTTCCCGAGCGGGTCGGTCACCGGCGCACCGAAGGTTCGGACGATGGGGATCATCCGTGATCTGGAGGACTCGCCCCGCGGCGTCTACTGCGGCGCGATCGGCTACCTGTCGCCCGCCGGATCGGACGAGCCCGCCGCCAACTTCAGCGTCGCGATCCGCACCGTGGTGCTGGACGCCGAGACCCGGACCGCCGAGTACGGCGTCGGAGGCGGGATCACGTTCGACTCCTCCGCCGAGCGTGAGTACGAGGAAGTGCTCGCGAAGGCCCGGGTCCTGACGTCCGCCCGCCCCGCCTTCGAGCTGTTCGAGACGCTGCGGCACGACGAGGACGGCTACCGCCATCTCCCCGAGCACCTCGAGCGCTTGGGCGCGTCCGCGCGCTACTTCGGGTTCCGCTTCGAGATGGAGGCGGCGGTGGCCGCGATCAAGCGCGCCGTCGCCGAGGGCGGGGGTGGTTCCCTGCGCGTTCGGCTCACCCTGTCACGCGACGGGTCCCTCCTCGCCGACGTGTCCCCGGTGCCGGCCGCCCCGGACGGGCCGGTGCGCGTCACCCTGGACGACGAGCCCGTCGACCCGGACGATGTGTGGCTGTTTCACAAGACGACGCGACGAGCTCCCTACGAACGACGGAAGGGGCGGCGGCCCGACGTCGACGACGTGGTCCTCGTCAACACCCGGGGGGAGGTCACGGAGTCGACGATCGCGAACCTCGCCGTCGAGATCGGCGGGCGGTGGGTGACGCCACCGGTCGACGTCGGGCTGCTCCCCGGCTCGTACCGAGCGGTCCTCGTTCGCGACGGCACGCTGGCCGAGCGGCGGGTCACGATCGCCGAGCTCCTGGGGGCGGACGAGGTCGCCCTCGTCAACTCGGTCCGGGGGTGGCGCCCGGCCCTGGTGGTCCCGTGAGCCGCGACGACGTCCGCACCGTGTACCTCGGGCAGTACACCCACGAGCACGCCGAGGAGATCGCCGCGGGGTTCGAGAAGGCCGGGATCGTCTGGTGGTACAAGGCGCCGGGGTTCTTCAGCCAGATCTGGGAACACGGGGTGCGGCTGTTCGTCGACCGCGAGCGGCTCGAGGAGGCGAGGTCGATCGCCGAGGGGGTCCTCGGCGGGGGTCACTCGGAGGGCGAGGGCTCCTCGTCCGGCCACGCGTAGGGGTGCATCCGGTCATCGTCGAGGGGGCAGGCGCACAGCGGGCAGCGCGGCGGGTCCTCGTACACGAGCACGATCCGTTCGCAGAACGGGCACTCAGCTTCCCGCATGTCGGGACTGGGATCGAGGTCCTGGGGCATCGGCGCGCCGCCCGGTCGGGGGGAGCGGTCTCTCACCGAGTTGTCGGGCACGGCGACCTCGTCCTTGACGAGACCTTCTCCTTAGGCCGCAAGCCCACGCCCTTGTGGGCGCCTACGCGGCCGCCATCTCCTTCCGGCTGCGGCGCTTCCCGCGCGAGATGTAGGAGTGCACCGGCTCGTGCTGCCAGCAGAACTCCCACTTGTTGTAGATCGACAGCTTGGTGGCGCACCCCTCGGCCGCGCAGACGCGGCCGCCGGGATACGTCCGATTCGCCCGAGGGAGCTCGCGGATGCGGGCTCCGCGGTATTCCGACTCTCCCATCGTTCTCCCCTCGGTTCCCGACGACGCCCACCGATACGGCGGGTCGTCAGGTATTCGAACCAACCCGGGACGCGGTTCGTTCCCAAGGGGGGACGGGCCGCCTCATCGGGCGGCGAGATCCCGGAGGGTGCTAGCCCTCCGCGAGGCGTTCGAGCAGCTCACGGGTCGGCGAGGTGAGCTGGACGACCCGCGCCTCGAAGCCGAGGTTCTCCCAGAACTCCATCGCGCCGCGGTTGGGGGCGAACGTCTTGAGCTCGATCCAGGCGATCCCGCGCTCGTGGGCGAAGCGGGCCGCCTCCTGGACGAGCTCGCGCCCCACGCCGCGACCCCGGTAGCCGGACCGGATCACCACGCCGGAGAGCTCGAGCGCTCGCTCGTCGGAGAAGCGGGACGGGGTCCGGGCCTCGCCGTACGCCATCCCCACGACCTCTCCCTCGTCGTCGTCGACGACCAGCACGACCGCGTCCGGGTTGTTCATGGCCTCGCGGTACTTCTCCCCCACCTCGTCGAAGAACCCCGGCCGGGGCGTGAACACCCGCCAGTCGGCCTGCATCCGGTCGAGCTCCTGGAACAGGGCGACGAGCGCGGGCACGTCCTCGGGGGTCGCCTGCCGAACCTTCACACCTACCTCCCCTCGAAGACCGGGGCGCGCTTCTCGAGGAAGGCGCGCATGCCCTCCTCCTGATCCCGGGTGCCGAACAGGGGCACGAAGGCCTCGCGCTCGACTCGAAGGCCGTCGGCGAGGCCGCCGGCGGTCGCCGAGAGCGCCCGCTTCGCGGCCGCGTACGCGAGCGTCGGACCGAGCGCGAACCGGCCCGCCTCCTCGAGCGCGGCCCCGTAGACCTCGGCGGGAGCAACGACGCGATCGACGAGTCCGATCGCGAGCGCCTCGTCGGCGTCGACGCGGCGGCCGCTCAGGATGAGGTCGCGGGCTCTGGCGAGCCCGACCAGCCGGGGCAGCCGCTGCGTGCCCCCGGCGCCGGGGATGATCCCGAGCGTGATCTCGGGGAGGCCGAGCTGCGCGTCGGCGGCGGCGAACCGCAGGTCGCACGCGAGCGCGACCTCGCACCCACCGCCCAACGCGAACCCGTTCACCGCCGCGATCACCGGCTTGGGGATCGCCTCGAGGTCGCGACAGGCCTGCTCGAGCGCGCCGACGTCGGGAGCGACCTCCTCCGGCCCGTACTCCACCATCGCCTTGATGTCGGCACCGGCGGCGAAGATCCGGTCGCCGCCCCAGACGACCACCGCCCGGACCGCCCGGTCCTCGGCCACCGCGCGCGCCGCGCTCGACAGCTCGAGCGACACCGGGCGTGCCAACGCGTTCGCCGGGGGCCGGTCGATCCGGATCGTGGCCACGGCGCCATCGGTCTCGACGTGCACGAACGCTTCCACGGCGCCCTATCCTCGCAGACCCCGCGGGCGCGGAGCGGCGAGCGACGCCGCGGTCGTGGCCTCGTACTTCCGTCTCACGCCCGGGAGCCGTCCTGAGGCCCGACGTTGCACCTGCAACGAGCTGCTAGACTCGCCGCCCGTGGAACCCCGTACGCCCGCCGACGTGATCGACGTGCTCCGGCGCCGGGGGCTCCGGATGACGCCGCAACGGCGGGCGATCGTCGCCGAGATCATGCGCACCCAGGGCCACATCTCCCCGACCGACCTCGCTCGCAAGGTCCAGGGCGAGATGCCCGGGGTGAACGCCTCGACGATCTACCGGACCCTCTCGCTCCTCGAGGAGGTCGGCGTCCTCGCCCACGCGCACCTCGAGAGCGGGGCCGAGTACCACCGCACGGAGGAGGCGGAGCACGTCCACCTCACCTGCTCGAACTGCGGGGCGGAGGACGACCTCTCGATCGACGAGGCCGACGCGTTGGTGCGGCTGATCCAGCGCCATCACGGGTTCCACCCCGACCTGACCCACTTCGCGATCGGCGGGCTGTGCGCCGAATGCCAGCACGTCCTCGAGGCGAGCCCGGGAAGGGTCGCTCGCCCCTGACCTAGCCCACGTGGGCCTCGAGCGCCGCCTCCGGGAGGCGGCGCCGATGGACCGTCGACGCCGCGAACGCGGCGACGACCAGCGTCGACGCGGTCAGCACCTCGGCCGGTCCCGAGGCCCAG
>JBOGVL010000148.1:0-7014 GCA_050692535.1 Actinomycetota bacterium
ACCCGGACATGAGCGAGCACGACTATCAGAACCTCTACGATCGCATCGCCGCCCTTCGGGAGACGGTATTCGACCAGCGAGCGGCCGACCTCATCCAGAACCCGCAGCTTGCGGACGCGCTGACGAAGCAGATCGACGACATGTTGCAGGCCGTGATCGACGCCGACATGCACGCGCTTCCTCCGCCAGACAAAGGGCTTGCACAACTCGTCGGCGTCGGACCCGAAGCTGCGACAAACTTTGGAGTCACCCGCGTCCCGATGGGCGTCGAGCCGTACGACGAGACGGTCACGTCGGAGCGGCTCGTCGCCGTAGGCGACCTCTATTACATCTATCAGCACGAGCGGATTGGAGTATTCCGCGTCGCCCAGAAGCTCCAAGAGCTGTTCCGGGCTGGGAGCGTTCGGCTCTCGGCCGGGCCCGGAGCGTATGCCCTGTACCAGTTCGATCGCCGTGAGGTCCTCCGGTACACACAACGCGATCGCCTGGCCGCCTATCGGCGAGCATTCGGGTATGGCAGTTCCCCGGTGCCGACGGGGTCGCGGGCCAACACGGACTTCCACAACCTGTTCGGCCATTTCATCAACCAGGTCACGCTGTTCTGGCGGGACAAGCGTGTCTCCGACGTGATCCGCGAGCGCGCATACGACCCCAGCTTCGGGAGCATCGCGATCGTTCGCCGCGCCGGCCTCGACCTGCGGAACAACCTCAAGTTCACGAGCTTCGGCCATCTCAACGTCCTGCGCGTCGAGGTCATGCAGCTCCTCGACGAGGCGTTCCGGATCCTGAACGCCGACGACGTGAAGCGGCTCTTCGGGGCCGACAACGCGTGGGACGTGGTGGAGGAGGTGCTGATCCGCTACTTCAACGAGCGGCTCGTGACGTCGCCGCGGCAGCGCATGGGGGTCGCCGGACGCGAGATCCTGCGTTGGCTGGCGCAGCCCCATATCCTCCAGTCGACACGAGCGCAGTTCGAGGCGCTCCTGCTCGAGATCGCCGAGTACGCCGAGGAGTGGCTGACCAGCGCGCAGGCGATGGGGCTCGCCCAGCGACGGACCGGAGGCCGGGTGATGCCGTCGGATCGGACCGCGCCCACCCCCGTCCGGACCGTGGCCCGGAACGGTCATCGCTCACCCGAGTACGAGTTCGAGATGTGAGGGCACCGTGAGGCGCTCATGGCCGAGTGGATTCAGGATCCGCCGGATCAACGAACGACGGGGGTGTTGAGCATGTCGCAGCTGGAGTGGGAGCTGGAGAACGCGCAGGTCGGTTCGGCGGGCGTGGGGACGCTGGAGGGTGAGTTGGAAGCCGAGCTCGAGGGTGAACTGGAGTCCGAGGGCGAGTGGGAGCTCGACGGCGTCGCGCAACGGGAGATGGAGCTCGTCACCACCGGCGCCGAGTACAACGTCTACGGGCGGGACGATCGCATCCTGGTTCAGAACACCCGGATCGCGCCGTTCCGGTACATCGCCAAGCTCGAGATGGTGTTCGTGGACCCGCGGACGCGCGCCCCGCGGCACTTTCTCGGTACCGGCGCGCTCGTTGCTCCCGGAAAGGTCCTCACGGCGGCGCACTGCGTCTTCGACCGGCAGCACGGCTACGGCTACGCGCAGCAGATCCGCGTGATCCCGGGAAAGAACGGCCCGGGTCGATCCCGAGGGGAGGAACCGTTCGGCTTCGCGATGTCTCGACGACTCGACGTGCCGACTAACTGGCGCACCGCCCCGAGGACATCGCAGGGTGGGCATTCGGCCCTACCGCACGACTTCGCGGTGATCACGCTCGACCGCCCGATCGGTCGCCGCGTCGGCGGGTGGTGGAAGCGCATCGCGCACAAGACCGACACCTTCCTGAGCCAGCACCGCGTCAACACCTCGGGCTACCCGGGCGACAAGGGCGGTAACCGACAGTATCGCGTGTACAACCGCATCGTCCGCGTTCACCCACAGCGGCTCGAGTACATCCACGACGTCATGGGCGGGCAGAGCGGGAGCCCGATCTGGGTCCGGTGGCAGAACTTCCGGGTCATCGTGGGCATCGTGACGACACACGATGATCCCTTCACCGCCGTCCACGCGAACACTGGGGTCCGCATCACGCCTGCGGTGCTCACGGACGTCAACCGCTGGCTGAGGACGTAAGAGAACGGTCTCGTCCCCCCGGCCATGATCATCGACGGGCACTGTCACGCGGGGAAGGGTGACGGGCTCACGGGACCGTGGAACACGGACGCGCCCGTCGGGCCGTACCTGCGGCGGGCTCGTGCGACGGGCATCGAACGTACCATCATCCTGCCGTCCTTTCACAGCGACTACGCACGAGCGAACGCGGGACTGGCTGAGATCGCCGCGAGACACCCCGGCCGCTTCATCTGCTTCGCGGCCGTCCACCCGCAACGCGACGCGGGACGGATCCGGACGATGGTCGGTACGGCCGTCGAACGATGGGGATGCCGCGGCATCAAGGTGCATAAGATGGACGGGATCGCAACTCGCGAGGTATGCGAGACGGCGCGGCGCTTCGGGCTCCCCGTCTTGTACGACGTCGTCGGCGATGCCTACCTCATGGAGATGCTCGCGCCGGAATACCAGGACGTGAACTTCATCCTCCCCCACCTGGGGAGCTTCGCCGACGACTGGCGGGCGCACGTCCAGGTGATCGACCAGCTCGCGCGCTTCCCGAACGTGTACGCCGACACTGCGGGGGTGCGGCGCTTCGACTACCTCGTGCGCGCGATCAGGCGGGCCGGCGCGCGCAAGCTCGTGTTCGGTTCGGACGGGCCGTACCTGCATCCCGGCCTCGAGCTCCACAAGATCCGCCTGCTCGGGCTCCCCCGCGACCAGGAGGCGATGGTGCTCGGTAGCACCCTGCTCCGGCTGATCGGGGGCCTCGGTACGCGGAATCGCGGGCCGGACCGCGCGCCGGTGCGGCGCGCCTCGCCCCGAGTCACGGCCCGGGCGCTTCTCTGAGGGGGGTTCGAGACGGTCGTCGCGGCGCCGGCTCGGAACGCGGTCCCCTCCCCGACTCGCGCCGACGAGTGGGCGAGCGCCAACCGACGCCGATTCGTCGAGGAACTCAAGGAGTTCGTGCGCTTCCCGACGGTGAGCGCACAGCCGCGCCACGCCGCCGACCTGCGGTGCTGCGCAAGCTGGCTGGCCGGGCGCCTCCGGCGGATGGGCTTCTCCAGGGTCCGCGAGATCACCTCGTCGAGGCCTCCCATCGTGTACGGGGAATGGCTGCGGGCTCCCGGACGCCCCACGCTCATCGTCTACGGCCACTACGACGTACAGCCGGCGGAGTCACTCGCGGACTGGGCGTCGCCGCCGTTCGCGCCTGCGGTCCGGGGCGCGGACCTGTTCGGTCGTGGCGCGAGCGATGACAAAGGTCAGATGCTCGCCCTCCTGTGGGCGCTCGAGGCCTACCTTCGAACCGCCGGGCGCCTCCCGCTCAACGTGCGTTGCCTGTTCGAGGGCGAGGAGGAGATCGGGAGCCCCTCGCTCATCGGGCTCCTGCGGCGGCGACCCCAGCTCGTGAGAGCCGACGCGGCGGTCGTGTCGGACATGCCGATCCTCGGGCCGGATCGCCCGGCCATCACGTACTCGCTGCGCGGCGCCTTCAGCCTCGAGCTCGAGGTCCGCGGGCCTGGACGGGACCTGCACTCCGGGCTCTTCGGCGGGGCGATCCACAACCCACTCGAGGCGCTCGCGACGATCCTCGCGAGCCTGCATGGGCCGTCGGGACGCATCGCCGTTCCCGGCTTCTACGATCACGTTTGTCGGCCAACCACGGCCGAACGCGAGTACATGGCCCGAGTCGGTCCGAGCGACGGGCAGATCCTCCGGGATGCCCGAGCGACCCGTCGCTGGGGCGAGCGCGAGTTCTCCCTCTACGAGGGAACCACCCTCCGCCCCGCGCTCACGACCAACGGCATCGTCGGCGGCTACGCAGGCCCGGGCTCCAAGGGTGTGATCCCGACGAGCGCACTCGCGAAGATGAGCGTCCGGCTCGTTCCCGACCAAGATCCTCGCGAGATCGACAGCCTGCTCCGCCGGCATGTCCTCCGACTGACGCCGCCGACCGTTCGCTCGGTCGTGCGAAGCTCGGGATGGTCCCCGCCTGCGGTCGTCGACCGCGGGCACCCGTCGATCCGCGCCGCGGCCGACGCATATCGCAGAGGGTTCGGCGCCGACCCGGTCTTTATCCGCTGCGGCGGCACGATCCCCATCGTGGCGGCTCTCCAGGAGACGCTCGGCGTACCGGTCGCCCTGATGGGATTCGCGCTCCCCGACGACCGGATGCACGCGCCGAACGAGAAGGTCCACCTGCCGAATCTCTTCCGAGGTGTGGCCACCACCGTGTGGTACCTCCACCACCTCGCGGGAAGGTAGTGGGATCAGGCGCGCGCCAGCAGGATCGCCACCATGACAAGGATGGCCAGGAGGAGACCGTAGGCGCCGATAAACGCGCCAATGTGCCAAGAGACGACGCTGGCCTGCGAAGCCGCCGCAACAGGCGCTGACGTCGGTGAGGGTTGGGGAACCGGCGCAGGTTGAGGCGCAAGACGTTGCTGAAGCCCGCGCATGGCAGGGCCAGGAGTCCACTCGCCATGGACCTGGTACTCCATGTTCCGCATGGCCGGGAGTCGTCGAAGGACGAACCGAACGGCGCGACGGATGCGTTCCGTCGCCTTCCCGAGGTTATCCACGAGCGAGTTGAAGTTCGTGACCACGGTGGCAACCGTCGACACGAGCGCGAGAATCTCCAGGCTCCCCGAGAGAATGACTAACTCGTCGACTTCGGCATCCGGACCCAGCAGATCTCTGATCTCTTCTTCGATCTGTTGGTGGAGTTGCTTCCGCTGATTCCTCAGTTCTTCCAGGACGCTCGGTGGCGGGCTCTGGTAGGGCACGTCACCTCGCTCTTCCTGAGGGAAGGTGACCAGGACTCGGATCGTCGCCATCTCGCCGGTCGCCGTTTCGATCTGTGCCGGGCCCACGGAACCCTCTCGCCCAGCGGTGCTCTCAGGCATTTCCCCTCCCAGATCGGAGCCGCCGAGGTCTGTGCTGATGCGGTCCTGAGCCGACCGAACGGTGCTTACGTACGCAACCACGACCGCCCTCCGCAAGTGGGGAGAACGGCCGACGATCTGCTGATGCCGCCGGCGACCCGGCCGGTGACCTACTCCAGGTAGCCGAGGCCGCGCAGGTGCTCCTCCATCTCGTCGGCCTCGGTGTCGCTGACGGTCGACTCCTGGTCGCCGCTCGGCATCCCCGGGATCTGGACGGCGGGCGCCCGCTCGGTGTGCTTGACCGACGCACCCGAGCCGAGAAGCTCGTGCAGGACGCGGCCGGTGTGGTCGACGGTCGCCGGCGCGTCGAGCGCGGCCAGGATCGTCGGCGCCATGTCGACCAGGAGCGGCGTGTGCTCGAACTGCTTCACGTCCGGGCCGACCGCGACGATCACGCCATCCATGCGGTGGTCGCCGCTGATCCAGTCGGCGTCCTCGATCGCCGACTTCGCGTGGGTGAGCGAGTACCCGACCTCGGGTTCCATCAGGATGTCGGGCGCCGTGTCGGCGTGTTTGCCCTTGAAGATCTCCTCGCGCCGGAAGATCGCCTTGACCGGCTTCTTGCCGGTCTTGGGGTCGACGAACGAGCCGAGCGCGTCCATCACCTGGTCGCGAACCTGCTCGTAGTCGGCCGGGTCGACGATGGCGTCGGGCTCGCGGCCGGCGAGGTTGATCGAGACGCCCTCGCCCGTCGATCGGATCGTCGTGAAGGCTCTTGTTTTGGACCAGTTCACCGACTGCGGCAGCGAGACCTTCCCGTGCAGGCCGAGCATGTCGTAGGCCTTGCGGGCGATCCTGCGCATCGGCCCCCACTGCATCGGCCCGAGGACCACGTTGGACGCGCTGAACTCGAGGAAGCCGAACTGCTTGAGCAGGTGGTCCATGTGGATCGTGCGCGTGACCGACTGGAACCCGTGGTCGCTGATGAACAGGATCAGGTCGTCGGGCCGCGTGCGAGAGACGAACGAGCCGATCGCGTCGTCGAGCTGCTTGTAGACGTCGCGCACCTTCGCGCCGGTCGCAGACTTGGCGTTCCGGGCGGTGTCCGGGTGATCGGGCGCGACGTAGTTCGACAGCGCGTGCTGCGTGCGGTCGACGGCCACCCAGACCGAGGCCATCAGGTCCCAGTCCGAGTTGTCCATCAGCCACTCGGTCGCCCGGACCCGCTTGCCGGTGATCTCGAGCGCCTCGTCCAGGTACGGCTCGGGCCGGTTGCGGAACGTCGTCCACGACATGCCGTTGATCGCCCACGGCACGCCCGCCCTCTCGAGCTGCTCCGACAGATCGGCCGGGTGCGTGTACGTGCGCCCCTTCGGCAGCACCCCGCCGGCGACGATCTTCCCCTCGATCTCCGGCGTCGGGAACATCAGCGGAACGTCCGCGTACACCCCCACCTTGCCGGCCGCCGAGAGGTCCTCGACGAACGTCCGCTCCCTGATCGAGCGGTAGGTGACCGGGTACTGCTTGTGGGTCCCCGGGACGGTCTCGAGGATGTCGTAGACCCCGTGATCGGCCGGGTCGACCCCCGTCAGGAACGACGGCCACGCCGCCCACGAGTGGGTCGGGATCGTCGACTTCAGGACCCCCCGCTGCCCCCGGTCGATCAGGGCCAGCAGATTCGGCAGATCACCCCGCTCGAGCAGCGGGTCGAGGATGCGCCAGTCGGCGCCGTCCCATCCGATGAGCAGTACTCGCGGCATGTCCCCTTCGCCTTCCGCTTGGGGGTTCCGAGTCTATCGGCCCGCATCGGAGCCGACGCTCGCGACGGATGTCGCGATGGCCGAATATCCTGCGACAGCGATGAGCGACCGCTGGACGAACCGGTCCGTCCGCCTCCTAGCCCAGGAGGGCGACCCTGAGCAAGTAATTGTCCAGCGCGCGCGGGCCCTGACGCTGGAAATGATCGACGCGGGTTGGCCCGGACCCCCCTATGACCCCCTCTGGGT
>JBOGVL010000149.1:0-7009 GCA_050692535.1 Actinomycetota bacterium
GCGCGGGAGGAGCCCGACCGGCCAGGTCGAGGGCGAGCGGATCCGCGCGCCCGGCGGACGCGGGACCGCGCTCCGAGCCGGCGAGGTCGGCCGGCGGGACGACGCTCACGCCGGCGGGCCCCGAGGCGGAGAGCAACCGAGGGCCGTCGGCGCGCTTGGCGTGCGGGAAGGTGGGCGGACGATCGGAGGTGATGACCTCGAGCGACGCGAGCGCCTGGATCGCGGCCAGCTCGGGCGACGCGGGGGGAGCGGCCGCCGGTCCAGACATGGGGACCCGCGACGCGGCGAGCCAAGGAAGGAAGGCGACCGCGACGACGACCAGCGACCAGGGGCGCGGGCCGAGGCGCCGCTTCACATCCGCAGCTTAGGCGTCCCCCGCGCGCGGCGGCAAGACGACCGACGATCCCGGCGCCGGCGAGACCGGCCTCCACTACTCGCCGAGGATCCGCTTCTTCTGGTTCTGGAACTCGGCCTCGGTCAGCACGCCCTTGTCGCGGAGCTCCGCCAGCCGCTGGAGCTCGGTCGTCACGGACGGCGCCCCCGGAGATGCCGCCGGTGGTGGCGGGGCAGCCGGCGGGCGGGACTGGAACATCCGCTCCTTGTTCCGCTCGCCCTGCTCGTAGATCGTTCGCTGGACCGACTCCGGGCTGCGGATGTTGGCGAACACGTTCCGGCCGAACTCGCTGGCCGACTGGATGATGAGGTCACCCGCTCCGACGATCCGCTCGAGGATCGACTGGTGGAAGCGGATGTCGTTGATCGCCTCGAGCGGGATCTCCATCGTGTGCTTCGCGATGAATCCCTCGCGGTGGATGATCCGGTCGCTGGTCACGGCGAAGTTCGACGTCGCCCACGCGATGAACGCGCGCAGCGGGTACCAGATCAGGATCAGCAGTCCGACCGCGAGCGAGCCCCAGATCACGGCGCTCCGGCCGGCGCCGTCGTCGGGCGCGTTCGTGAGCGCGAGGACCCATCCGGCCACCACGAGGACCGTCACGACCGTCGGCCAGACGAGCGCGATCCAGTGCGGGCGAAGATCGAGGACGAGCTCCTCGCCCTCGATCAGCAGCCTGCGAGGGAACGCCATGCGCGGAGCTTACTCCAGGTGCTCGACCGCCCCGAATCTCACGACCTCGCGTTCCCCCCCGCTCGCGCGGATCACGAGCCCGCCCGTCTCGTCCACGTCGACGGCCTCGCCCTCGACGACGGCGCCGCCGGTCGTCGTGGCCCGCACGCGGCGGCCCAGCGTCGCGCATCGATCGCGGTAGGCGGCGACCACGGCTCCGCCGAACGCCGGGTGCCCGGGCTCGTACCGGCGAGCGAACGCCCGCAGGAACGCGGTCAGAAGCTCGTCGTCCGCTGCGGCGACCGCTCCCGCCTCCGGGAGCTCCGGCGGCGGGGTCCCGAGATTCACGCCGATCCCGAGTACGACGTGCTGCAACCGATCGCCGGCCACGCGCGACTCGGCGAGGATCCCGCCGGCCTTGCGACCGGCGACGAGCAGGTCGTTCGGCCACTTGCACGCGGCCCGCTGGTCCGCGAGCTCGTCGCACGCCCGGGCCATCGCCGTCCCGGCCAGGAGCGAGAGCAGGCCGCCCTCAACTGCGGGAAGGTCCGGCCGTAGGACGAGCGAGAACATCAGCGCGCGTCCCGGTTCGTCGTGCCAGGCCCGTCCGAGGCGGCCCCGGCCCTCCGTCTGGTGTCCGGCGGCGACGAGCGTCCACTCCGGAGTCCCGTCGTCGGCCAGCCGAAGCGCCGTCGCCTGTGTCGAGCGGGTAACCTCGTCGAACCGGACGGGGCCTTGCAGCCCCGCCCGTTCGAGCGCTCGACGAAGGGCGTGATCGGACAGCACGGACGTTGACTCCCAACGGGGGGTACTCGATTATCGGCTGCCGGAGCGGTGCGTGGCGAAACCTCGGATCCTGATCGCGAACCGCGGCGAGATCGCCGTGCGCATCATCCGGACGGTCCGAGAGCTCGGCTACACGTCGGTCGCCGTCTACAGCGACGCCGATCGCGATTCGCTCCACGTCGAGATGGCGGATCAGTCGTTCCGGATCGGACCGGCCCTGCCCGCGGACTCCTACCTATCGATCGGCTCGATCCTCGACGCCGCGCGCAAGGCCAAGGCCACCGCGATCCATCCGGGCTACGGCTTCCTCTCCGAGCGAGCGCACTTCGCCCGCGCGGTCGACGAGGCCGGCTTCACCTTCATCGGGCCGCCGGCCGACGCGATCGAGATGATGGGCGACAAGGCGGCCGCGCGCCAGGCCGCCGACCGGGTCGGCGTCCCGATCGTCCCGGGCACGCCGGAGCCGATCACGATCGAAGACGCGCCGCGCGAGGCCGAGCGGATCGGCTTCCCGATCCTCGTCAAGGCGGCGTTCGGCGGCGGCGGGAGGGGGATCCACGTCGTCCGCAAGGCCGAGGAGCTCGAGACCGCGCTCGCCCGCGCCGCGCGCGAGGCGCAGGCCTACTTCGGCCGGGCCGAGGTCTTCCTGGAGCGGTACGTCGACCGGGCGCGTCACGTCGAGGCGCAGGTGTTCGCGGACACGCACGGCAACGTGTTCTTCCTCGGCGAGCGCGACTGTTCCGTGCAGCGGCGCCGTCAGAAGCTCATCGAGGAGACGCCGTCGCCGGTCGTCGACGCCGATCTCCGACAACGGATCGGCGAGGCGTCGATGGCGCTCGCGAAGGAGGCGGGGTACGTCAACGCCGGAACGGTCGAGTGCGTCGTCGACGAGGACGGCTCCTTCTACTTCCTCGAGATGAACACGCGGCTGCAGGTCGAGCACACCGTCACCGAGATGGTTACCGGACTCGACCTCGTGGCACTCCAGATCCGCGTGGCGCTCGGCGACAAGCTCGACCTGTCCGACGTCCGGCCGCGCGGCCACGCGATCCAGTGCCGGATCAACGCCGAGGACCCCGCCCGGAACTTCCTCCCCGGACCCGGCCGGGTCACGGCCTACCGGGAGCCGTCGGGGCCGTTCGTCCGCGTCGACTCGTTCATCGAAGCCGGCCGCGAGATCCCGGCCGACTACGACTCCATGTTCGCCAAGGTCGTCGTGGCGGCCGAGACACGCGAGCGCGCCATCGGACGCATGCACCGGGCGCTCGGCGAGTTCCGCGTCGACGGCGTGCCGACGACGATCCCGCTCCACCGCTGGATCCTGCAGACGCGCGCCTTCCACAAGTCCACCCACACCACGACGTGGCTCGAGAAGGCGCTTCGCGACGCGGAGCTCGAGCTCCCGGCAGACGGCGCCCAGACCCCCGGCGAGGCCAAGCCGACCGTCCCGGCCGAGCTGCTCCTGGAGGTCGACGGGCGGCGCGTGGAGGTCCGGATCTTCGATCACCGCCGCGAGACGGCGCCGAGGCCGCCCAGCAAGCAGTCGGCGCACCACGGCGAGTCGGTCCACAGCGTGGTCTCGTCGCCGATGCAGGGGACGATCCTGCGGATCCTGGTCGAACCCGGCCAGGAGATCCAGGCCGGCGACGTGCTGTGCATTCTCGAGGCGATGAAGATGGAGAACGCGATCCCCGCGCCGCGTGAGGGCGTCGTCTCGGAGATTCCGGTCCAGGCCGGTCAGGTGGTCCAGGCCGGCGACACGCTTGCCGTCCTCGACTGAGCGCTCGCGCTACGAGTCCGGCGCCCCCCAACGCTGGCGACCGGTGATGCGGAACCCGCTGTCGTGGACCTTGTAGGTCCGGTTGATCGAGATCAGCAGCGCGGTGAGCGGCTCGGCGATCCGGGCCTGCGAGAGAAGCCCGCAGTCCACCCAGCGCAGGTCCGGGATCTGCTCGATCAGCCCGCCGACGGCCGCCTTCGCCGCGGGGTCGTCGCCGCAGACCAGGACGTCGCTGTCCATCGGCGCGTCGAGCGCCTGCAGAGCCTCGGCGGAGATCGTGTGGAACCCCGCGATCATGCGCACGCCCGGGTCCAGGATCGCCGCCGCCTGCTCGGCCGCCGAACCGTGCCAGGGGCGGACGACGTGCCAGGCCCGGCCGCCCACCGCCGTGGCGAGCGGGCTCGTGGCGTCGCAGACGAGCGTTCCCGGACGCACGTGTCCCTTGATCGCTCGATAGATGTCGGCCTGTCCGGCGAACGGCACCGTCACGAAGATCACCTCGCAGCGCTCGGCCGCGAGCTCGTTCGTCGTCCCCGAGACGTTCGCCCCGGCACCGAGGATCCCCGTCGCATCGGCGGCCCGGGCCGCGCCCTTCTCCTCCGATCGCGAGCCGATCACGACGTGATGACCTGCCTTCCCGAGTCGCAGCGCGAGTCCGAACCCCTCCTCGCCCGTGCCGCCGATGATCGCGACGTCCATGGCGGCAGAGCCTACCCTGCACCGCGTTGAGCCAGACGCTCACCTACGTCACCGAGATCGCGGTCGGGTTCGCCTGCCTCGTCGGGGCCGGAGGGCTCGGGCGGGCGCGGCGTCTCCCATGGCTCGCGGTCCTGCTCGCGGTGGCGGGCGTGGTCGCGGCGGCACACGGGATCCTCGAGCTCGCGACCTAGTGCTGGGGGTGGTACTCCCCGAAGACGCCTCGGAGCACGTCCGACACCTCCCCCAGCGTGGCGCGGCTCGCCAGGGCCGTTCGCATCGGCTCGAGGAGGTTGTCGTCGCCCCGGGCCGCGGACTCGACGGCGGCGAGCGCCCGCTCCACCGCGCCGCCGTCCCGCGCGGCGCGGAGCTTCGCCAGGCGGTCGACCTGCCGCGCGACCTCCTCCTGGCCGATCCGCTGGAGATCGAATGCGCGCTCAGCCGGATCCTGGAAGCGGTTCACGCCGACGACCACGCGCTCGCCCGACTCGATCCCCTGCTGGATCCGGAACGCCGCCTCGTGGATCTCGTCCTGGTAGAAGCCCGCCTCGATCGCGGCCACGGCCCCGCCCAGCCGGTCGATCCGCTCCAGGTAGTCGTGCGCGTCCTCCTCGATCTGGCCGGTGAGCGCCTCCACGAAGTACGCGCCGCCGAGGGGATCGGCGACGTTGGTGACCCCGGTCTCGTGCCCGATGACCTGCTGGGTTCGCAGCGCGATCTTCGCCGCCCGCTCGGTGGGTAGCGAGAGCGCCTCGTCGAACGAGTTCGTGTGAAGCGAGTTCGTCCCGCCGAGCACGGCCGCGAGGGCCTCGAGCGCCGTTCGCACCACGTTGTTCTCGGGCTGCTGGGCCGTGAGCGTGGCCCCGCCCGTCTGGGTGTGGAACCGCAGCATCAGGCTCCTCGGATCTTTCGCCCCGAACCGCTCGCCCATGATGCGGGCCCACATCCGCCGGGCGGCGCGGAACTTCGCGACCTCCTCGAAGAAGTTCATGTGACACGCGAAGAAGAAGGACAGGCGCGGGGCAAAGTCGTCGAGCGCGAGCTCGGCGTCGAGGGCGGCCTGCACGTAGGCGATCCCGTTCGCGAGGGTGAACGCGACCTCCTGCACCGCGGTCGCCCCCGCCTCGCGCATGTGGTACCCGCTGATCGAGATCGTGTTCCACCTGGGGATCCGCTCGCCGCAGTAGGCGAACAGGTCGGTGATCAGCCGCATCGACGGCTTGGGCGGGTAGATGTACGTGCCGCGAGCCGCGTACTCCTTCAGCAGGTCGTTCTGGACGGTGCCGGAGAGCTGCGACGCGTCCACGCCCCGCTCCTCCGCGACGAGCTCGTACAGCAACAACAGGATCGGGGCGGTCGCGTTGATCGTCATCGAGGTCGAGACGCGCTCGAGCGGGATCGCGTCGAGCAGCCGGTGCATGTCCTCGACGGAGTCGATCGCGACACCCGTCTTGCCCACCTCGCCCTCGGCCCGAGGATGATCCGAGTCCAGGCCCATCTGCGTCGGGAGGTCGAACGCCACCGACAGGCCCGTCTGGCCGTGCTCGAGGAGGTAGCGGAAGCGCCGGTTGGTCTCCTCGGCCGTGGCCATGCCCGCGTACTGGCGCATCGTCCACAGGCGGCCGCGGTACATCGACGGGTAGATCCCGCGCGTGAACGGCGGTTCGCCGGGCCGGCCGAGGTCCCGCTCGACGTCGAGCCCCGGGAGATCCTGCGGATCGTAGACCGGCCGCAGCTCGATCCGGGAGTCGGTCTCGCGAGGCTCCACGCCGCCCATCGCTTCCAGCGTAGCGGGTAGCATCGGCGCCGTGGACATCGTCAATCCGCAGGTCGAGGAGTACATGCGGACGCTGCTGCAGCGCTACGACGAGCCGGTGCTCCTGGAGATGGAGGCCGAGGGGCGCGAGCGCGGGTTCCCGATCATCGGCCGCCTGGTGGGCGTCACCGTCGAGCTCCTCGCTCGCTCCGTTGGCGCCCGCCGCGTCTTCGAGCTCGGCTCGGGGTTCGGGTACTCGGCCTACTGGTTCTCGCGCGCGGTGGGTCTCGGCGGCGAGGTGCACGGCACCGACGGCGACCCCGCGAACGAGCCGAAGGCGCTCGCGTACCTCGGGCGGGCGGGCCTCGCCGATCCGGTCCGCTGGCACGTCGGGGACGCGGTGACGAGCCTGAACGCCGCGGACGGCGAGTTCGACGTCGTGTACGACGACATCGACAAGCACGGGTACCCCGACGCGTGGCGCGCGGCGCGAGGCCGGATCCGCGTCGGCGGCCTCTACCTGTGCGACAACGTCCTGTGGTCGGGCGCGGTCGCCGACCCGGACGGGGACCACGGCCGGGACCGCGCCACCACCGATGCGATCCTCGAGCACAACCGCATGATCGCCGACGACGATCGGTTCGTGTCGTCCATCGTGCCGACGCGCGACGGCCTGTTCGTCGCGCTCCGCGTTCGATGACGTGAGCGCGCTTCGGCGGGCACGCATCGTCTTCTGGACGATCGTCGTGCTGGTGATCCTCCTCCTGGTCGTGGGGTTCGCCATCCGGGCGGAGGCGCGGGAGGGGTTCGGGTGGTTCACGGCCCTCGTGGCCGTCTACGGGGCCGCCGCGGCGGTCGCGGTGTGGTGGATCAACCGCCGGCCGCTCCGCGCCGCGGACGGGCCGGCGCTCGCCCGCTCCTACGT
>JBOGVL010000150.1:0-6982 GCA_050692535.1 Actinomycetota bacterium
CGCTGGGGACGGCGATCGTCGCGGTCGCCGCCGCGACCTCGGCCGTGCTGGTCTTCGGCCCCTCGTCGTGGGACGGGCGACCATCGTCGGGGGTCGGGCCGTCGCCGTCGGCGGCGGCGTCGCCGGCCTCGTCGTCGTCCGAGAGGTTGACGGTACCGGAGGTGGACGGCCTCTCGGCGATGGAGGCCGGCCGACTGCTGGCGCGCGCCGGCCTGCTGGTGGCCGACGCGGAGCCCGCCCCGGGGCCTCCGGGGATCGTCGTCGGCACCGACCCTCCGATCAGCCAGGCCGTGGAGCCGGGCACGCCGATCACGCTCTACGTCGGAGCGCCTCCGGAGCGGATGACACCGGGCTCCTGAGCCTCGCCTCCCCAGCCCCGTCGACGGCCGAGTGGCCATCCCCGTGGCATCGGGCCTGCCGCGTCCGACCTCAGGCACGACGTTCGCGGAGCCGATGGTCTTTGGATGGCACGAGGCCACCGAGAGGCGCGAGGACGAGGGGCGGTCGCCGCCGAGGATTCGCCCACGCCGGAGCCGGGCGCCCTTGGCCCGTTCAGCCTGATCGCGTCGCGCCCGATGCTCGAGGCGACACCGGAGTGCGTGGTCGTCGCCGGCGTCGACGGCCGTATCGCGTTCGCGAACCGCCACGCCGAGGAGCTCACCGGCTTCTCCGCGGCCGAGCTCGAAGGGCGATCGCTGGGAACGCTCATCGCCGCCCGTCTCGACGAGCTCGTCGACGGCGAGCCGGCCGAGACGCTCTGCCGTCGCTCGGACGGAGCCGAGCTTCCAATCGAGGTCCGCGTGGGCCGGCTCGACGAGACGCCCCGCCTCCTGGTCGTCACGCTCCGCAACATCTCCCAGCTCCACGCCGGGATCCAGGCAACGTTGAAGGCCGAGGCGAAGTTCCGAGCCGTCGTCGAGCAGATCTCCGCGATCACGTACACCTGGACGTGGAAGGACGGCGAGTACCTCGTCGTCTACTCGAGCCCCCAGATCCAGCGGATCCTCGGCTACACGCCGGAGGAGTGGATCGCCGATCCGACCGCCTGGTACGAGTGGGTGCACCCGGAGGACCGCGCGGCGGTCATCGAGGAGAACAAGCGATGCGAGACGACCTCCGAGGCGTACTCGATGCACTATCGGATGATCCGGAGGGACGGCCGAACGATCTGGGTCGAGGACTCCTGGGTCGTCGTGGAAGATCAATACCAGCACCGCGTCTTCCAGGGCGTGGTGTTCGACATCACCGAACGCAAGCTCGCCGAGCGGGAGATCGCGTTCCTCGCTCATCACGACAAACTGACAAGCCTGCCCAACCGCGCCTCCTTCGAGGAGACGCTGGAGATGGCCATCTCCCGGGCGCGCCGGCACGAGCTGAGCGTCAGCGTCCTCTTCCTCGACCTGGACAACTTCAAGCTCGTGAACGACTCGCTGGGGCACCACGCGGGTGACCAGCTCCTCGTGCAGCTCGCGGAGCGACTCCGAGCATGCACGCGGGACACCGACGTCGTGGCCCGGCAGGGCGGCGACGAGTTCCTGATGCTCCTGTCCGACCTGGATCGCGGCACTTCCGCGCACGGCAACGACGAGATCGCGCGGGTCGCACCCGAGGCGGTGGCCGAGCGGATCCGCCTCGCGCTCGTGGAGCCCTTCGAGCTGGGCGGGACGAGCATCCGCGTGAGCGCGTCGATGGGGATCAGCCTGTTCCCGAGGGACGGAATGGACGGCGAGACGTTGCTGAAGAACGCCGACACGGCCATGTACCGCGCGAAGAAGTTCATGCCGGGCGGGCACATGCTGTATGCCGCGAGCGGCGAGGCTCCGCGCGAGAAGCTCTCGTTGTCGACGCGGCTCCGGCGGGCCGTCGAGCAGGAGCACTGGGTCCTTCACTACCAACCGGTCGTCGACGTCGCCGACGGCGCCCTGCGCGGTGTCGAGGCCCTGATCCGCTGGCAGGAGCCCAACGGCGGCCTCGTTCCGCCGGGGGAGTTCATCCCGCTCGCCGAGGAGCTCGGCCTCATCGAGGCGATCGGCGACTGGGTCATCGACGAAATGGGACGCCAGCAGCGGGCCTGGGCCGACGGCGGCCTCGACCTGGAGATGTCGTTCAACCTGTCCCCCCGCCAGCTCTGGTCGGAGCATCTGGCCGAGAAGGTCATCGAGAAGCTGAACGCGACGGGGGTCGACCCGACCAGAATCGTCGTGGAGGTCACTGAGTCGGCCGCGATGGCCGACCCCGATCGGACGCAGAGCATCCTCGCGGAACTGCACGCGTGGGGCCTGGCCCTCGCGATCGACGACTTCGGGACCGGCTACTCGTCCCTCGCCCGGCTGAAGCACATGCCGGTCGACATCCTCAAGATCGATCGGACGTTCGTGCGCGACGTGGACCGGGACCCGGATCAGACGGGCATCGTCATCGCGATGATCGGGCTCGCGGAGAGCCTCAACATGGTCCCGCTCGCCGAAGGGGTCGAGACCCCCGGCGAGTACGACTTCCTCCGCACGAACGGGTGCCGCCTGGCCCAGGGTTACTACTTCTCGAAGCCGGTCCCCGCCGAGGAGATCCCGCTCCTCGCCGCCCGAGCCGGCGGCCTCATCTCCTCGAACATCGTGCGGCCCCGGTAGCCAGCGGCGGCCACCCGACGAGCCGATCGTCACGGCTTGACATGTGACTGTTTGGTCACCTATTCTCTGCACCGTGACCGACGACGACCGGGTATTCAAGGCGCTCGCCGACCCGACGCGGCGCTTCCTGCTCGACCGGCTCCACGAGCGTGACGGCCGCACGCTGACGGAGCTCGAGTCGGAGCTGGAGATGACGCGCTTCGGCGTCATGAAGCACCTGCGCGTCCTGGAAGTGGCGGGGCTCGTGGTCACACGCCGGTCGGGCCGGGAGAAGCTTCACTTCCTGAACCCGGTGCCGGTCCGGCTGATCCACGACCGGTGGATCGACAAGTACCGCGAGCGCCAGGTATCGGCGCTCGCGGAGCTCAAGACCGAGCTGGAGGAGGAGGAGATGGCATGACGACCGATTCGGAGACGGCCGTGACCACGCAGGTCTATCGCGTCTACATCAAGGCGACGCCGCAGGCGATCTGGGACGCGATCACGAGGCCCGAGTGGAGCGAGCGGTACGGATACGGCGGGCGCGTCGAGTACGACCTGCGGCCGGGCGGCGGGTATCGGGCCCTCGCGGGCGATGACATGAAGAAGGCGGGCGCCGAGATGGGGATGCCGGTCCCCGACGTGGTCGTCGACGGCGAGGTCGTCGAGTCCGACCCGCCCCACAAGCTGGTCCAGACCTGGCGGATGCTCATGGACCCGGAGATGGAGGCGGAGGGTTTCACACGGCTCACGTGGGAGATCACGGAGACGCAGCCCGGCGTCAGCAAGCTCACGGTGATCCACGATCTCCAGGGCGCGCCACGACTCGCATTGGTCGTCGGCGGAGAGAAGGAGAGCGAGGGCGCCGGCGGCGGCTGGAGCGAGGTCCTCAGCGACCTGAAGACCCTGCTCGAGACCGGCGCGGGGCTCCGGGGATGAGTCGACCCACGGCGGGGGTCCTGTCCGCGCAGGGCCTCCGCCGTTCGGGCGCTCACGTGGGCGGCGGTGGTCCTCCGGCGTCATCCCCACCCGACGGTCCGTCGCCGCCGAGCTAGATCCAAAGAAGCGCGATCGAGGTCACGAGCAGCACCGCGAGGGCGACGCTCACGACCCGTCGCGTTCGTTCGTCATCCACGACACGGCCCAGCGCCGCCCCGCCGGCCGCCCAGATCGAGGACGAGCCGGCGACGACGACCATGAGGGTGCCGGTCAGCAGGCCGACCGCGACGACCCGAGGGAGCGCCGGAGGCAGGAACGTGCCGACCGCGGCGATCGCGAAGACCCATGCCTTCGGGTTGACGCACTGAAAGGCGACCGCCTGCCAGAGGTTCAACGGGTCCGAGACGTCGGTACGTCCGACGCCGCCACTCCCGACCACCAGGACGGCCACCCAGAGCAGGTAGGCGGAGCCCGCGATCTTCAGCACGAGCTCGGTCGCCGGCACGGCCTCGAGGAGGGCGCCGATCCCCGCAGCCACGCCGAGCACGAGCACGCCGATCCCGAGCGCCGTCCCCAGGACGTGCGGGAGGGTCCGGCGGAACCCGAAGCGCAGGCCCGACGCCCAGAGGACGGTGTGTTGTTCGGACCGGGCGACACGGACCCCACGAACGCGAAACCGACCAGCGCCACGAGCTCGCTCACGATCGACCACGGCGCGGTCCACTCGGCATCGGCGCCATCCAACGACCGGGACCGACAGGAGGTCTTGTACGATCGTCGCCTCTTGGCCATGCCCCGCGAGTGGGTTCGCGCGTGGAGGCCGGCGGTCCCCGGCATCCACGAGGTCTTCCACGCCCGGTTCGTCGACCACGAGTACCCGCCCCACACGCACGACGCGTGGACGGTGTTCATCGTCGACGAGGGAGCGATCCGGTACGACCTCGAAGCCCGGCAACGCGGCGCCGCCGGCGCCCGGGTGACGATCCTGCCGCCGCACGTCGTGCACGACGGTCGGCCGGCGAACCCGGCCGGCTTTCGCAAACGGGTGCTCTACGTTGGAGCCGAGGTCCTGGACGACGGCATGATCGGCCGGGCCGTCGACGATCCCGACATCGAGGACCCGGCGCTCGTCCGGGGGCTCGGGGAGCTGCATCGCGCACTGCGGGATCCCGACGAGTCGTTCGCGGCGGAGACCTTGCTCGCCCTCGTGAGCGCCCGCCTCCTCGAGCATCTCCGCGGCCGGGGCGAGCACGTCGAACGACCCGATGACGAACTCGCATCCCAGCTCCGGGACCTCCTCGACGAGCACCGCTTCGAGCAGCTCACGTTGACCGAGGCCGGACGCATCCTCCACGTGTCGCCGGCGCATCTCGTGAGGTGCTTCACTCGCGCGTTCGGGATCGCCCCCCACCGCTACCTGCTGGCGCGCCGCATCGATGCCGCACGACGACGCCTGCTCGACGGCGAACCGGCGGCCGCGGTGGCGACGAACGTCGGCTTCCACGACCAGGCGCATCTCACGCGGCACTTCAAACGCCACGTCGGAACCACGCCGGTGCGGTTCGCCTCGGCCGGCTCGAAGCCTTGACCGGAAGGAGGGTCGTCGTGGCAGCGATCCTGGCGGTCGGCTCGTGATCGGTGGCCTCATCGGATGGATCGTCGCGCCGGACGGGGGCCCCGCGGCGATGCCCGGGCCGTGCGGGAACCTCGACGAGACGCACGAGGAAACGTTCTGGACGATGAACCTGGCCATGCCGCTGGTCGTCGCGGTGCACTTCGAGCCGAACCCGGCGAAGATCGTGACCGGGACCCTCTACGTGCGGCACGTCCCCTTCTCGGATCCGCCCACCGACCACCCCAACAACCAGATCCTCGAGCGGTGCCTGATCCCGCAGCCGGACGAGCTGACGACCCAGTTCAACGATCAGTTCCGCTCGTGCTCGGACGCGTTCTCCGATTCCTAGCGGGCGTGTGCGGGGGCCGTCATCCCCGTGCATGCACCCGCACGCAGCATTCGCTCTCGCTCGGCTCGAGCGACGCCTCGATCGAACGCGTGCCCAACCCTTGCAGCACGCCATCGACGAAGGCGTGGTTGATCCCGCAGACGACGTCGGGCGCCTGTCGCGCCAGTCGTTGGTAGGGGCAGCTCCGCAGGGAGATCGCTCCCTCGACTCGTTCGAGCGGCTCGAAGCCGAAGCGTGCGAGGACCTCCTTGGCCATCTCGAGCGACCGACGGCGTCCCGGTCGTCCCTGCGCCGAGCCCCGGCGTGCCGCGCTCCCCACGCTACGGCCCTGCTCCCCCGCGATGCGGATCGCCGCCGACCGCGCGCTCTCGTCGTGAGCCTCGGCCGCGATCGCCGCGACGAGGACCTCCCCGAGGAACTCGTATCGCCGCTCGGGGAGTGACACGTCCAGCTCCAGTTCGGACGGCCGGTAGTACTTCGAGCTTCGCCCGGCGCCGGGCCCCGAGCGTCCGGGCTTCCGCGCGTAGTGAGCGTTCAAGAGCCCGACCTTCACCAGCTTGTCGAGGTGGAAGGCGGCCAGGCGTGCGGAGACGCCGGCGTGCGCCGCCGCCTCCTCGCGCGTCACCGGATGGTCGCTCACCCGCACGTAGAGGTAGAGGTCGCGGCGGGTCTCGTCCTCGAGCGCCGCCAGGATCGGAAGCGACCGCCGCAGCCGTTTCAGCATGGGCGCGAGGGCGGGCGCACCTCGACCGCCCGGAGACTGGGTTGCACGACCGCGAGCATACGT
This sequence comes from Actinomycetota bacterium, assembly GCA_050692535.1. Taxonomy (GTDB): domain Bacteria; phylum Actinomycetota; class UBA4738; order UBA4738; family HRBIN12; genus CALGFI01. The sequence goes on from JBOGVL010000150.1 coordinate 6,297, forward strand.
GCGAGTCTAACGGAAATGATTGCTGGTGTTAGTAGCCCGGCGTCCACGGCCGTCGCCCACCGCCCGAGCCGCGGAATCGGTGGGCAGAGGGGAGGATCCATGCGCTCGTTCGTCGACCGGCGCGTCCGCGCCCGCCGCCTCGTGGGGATCGGTGCCGCCGTCATCGCCCTGATGCTCGCGGCGCCGCCCGCCGACGCCGCCACCTGGACGGTGACCCGGAGCCCCAACGCCACTCCGTTCGACAACGTGTTGTGGGGGGTGGACGCGCTGTCGCCGACCAGCGCCTGGGCGGTCGGACACGCCGACACGGGCACGCTCCCCACGCGCCGGCCAGTCGTGCAGCGATGGAACGGAGCCAGCTGGGCGAGCACGCCCAGCCCACTGCCGCCCGGCGGCGGCGAGCTCCGCGACGTCGACGCGTTGTCCTCGTCGAGCGCGTGGGCGGTGGGGTTCACCAACAGCAGCGTTGGCTTCGACACGCTGATCGAACGATGGAACGGGAGCACGTGGGGCATCGTCCCGAGCCCCAACGTCGGCGCCCAGAACCACCTGCTCGGAGTCCGGGCGTTCTCGACGAACGATGCGTGGGCGGTCGGAAGCCACAACGTCCCGGGGACGCTGAACTTCGCGACCCTCGTGATGCGATGGGACGGGTCCCGGTGGAGTCTCGTCCCGAGCCCCAACCC
>JBOGVL010000151.1:0-6966 GCA_050692535.1 Actinomycetota bacterium
GCCGGAGCTCGGCGGCGGCGGGACCATCGACCTCGAGTCCCTCCGGGGGCAGGTCGTCGTCCTCAACTTCTGGGCGTCGTGGTGCGTCCCCTGCCGACAGGAGCATCCGGCGCTGCTCCGCGCGTGGGAGCGTTATCGCGAGCGCGGCGTGGTGCTGGTCGGCGTCAACTTCGAGGACGCGGAGGAGTCCGCGCTCGCGTACGCCGACGAGATGGGCGGGGACTGGCCCCTCGCGTCGGATCCGGGCTCGACGACCGCGATCGACTACGGCGTGTTCGGAATCCCCGAGACGTTCGTGATCGCTCCCGACGGCACCGTGACGGCGAAGATCACCGGGGCCGTCGACGACGCGTGGCTGACCGAGAAGATCGAGTCCGCGCTCCGGACGGAGGGGCGACGGTGAAGCGGACTTGGCCGCTCATCGCGGCAGCCGCCGGGGTCGTCGCGGTCGCGGCCCTGCTCGCGGCCGGCCGCGACGATCGGCCCGCGACGATCGTCGACCGGACGCAGACCGTCGCGGCGAGCCTCCGATGCCCGGTGTGCCAGAACCTCTCGGTGGCCGACTCGCCGTCGCGGCTCGCCGGCGAGATGCGCGCCGAGATCGAGGAGCGCCTTCGCGCCGGCGCGAGCGACGACGAGGTGCGGGCCTTCTTCGTGGCCCGCTACGGGGAGTGGGTCCTGCTCGAGCCGTCGCGCCGAGGCCTCAACCTCGTCCCGGTGATCTTCCCGCTGGCCGCCGTGCTCGTCGGCGTCGGGATCTGGGCGTTCGCGGTCGGCCGACGACGCCGGGCCGAGGACGCGCCCGTCTCCGCGGCCGAGCGCCGGCGGATCGACGACGCGCTCGGCCGCCTGGAGGACACGCCGTGAATCCGCTCCTCGCGGTCGCGAGCGTCGCCGCGCTGGCACTCGTCGCCGCGGCAGGCGTCGTGGCCGGGTACCGGCGACGCGACCCGGTGCCGGTCGAGCCGGTCGCCGACCCGTTGGAGGACCGGCGGACCGCGCTCCTCCGCTCGCTCGGTGACCTGGAGGAGGCCCGGACGACCGGAGCGCTCGAGGATGCGGACTATCGTCGCCTCCGGCACGACACGGACGGGCGCATGGCGCGGCTGCTGAATGCGATCGACCAGCGAGAGCTCCGCGCGTCACGAGCGGCGGCCGATCCGCCCGTCGATCCGGTCGGGAGTGGGCACGTGTCCGGGAGGGTCCCGCCGTGGGCGGTCGCAACCCTGCTCGCCGCGACCGTGGGCGCCGTCCTGGTCGTCGCGCTCCTCCGCGAATCGGAGCCGGCGCCGGTCTCGACCGCGGTCACCTCCGACGACCCGTTCGCCTTCTTCGAGCAGCGCGTCCGCGACCACCCGAACGACCTCGCGGCCCGCCTGGATCTGGCGCATCGCTACCTGGACGCGGGCCGCATCGAGGAGGCGCTCGCGGAGTACGCCGTGGCACTCGAGCTCGACCCCGACGACGCCGAGGCACACGCGCACGTCGGGATGATCCTGTACCTCTCGGATCGACCGGAGGAGGCCCTCGGCGAAGTCGAGACGGCGCTCGAGGCGGCCCCCGACTATCCGGAGGCGCTCTTCATCCGCGGCGTGATCCAGCTCTGCGGGCTCGACCGCGGGGGCGCCGCCACCGACTCGTTCGAGCGCTACCTGGACGTCGCGCCCTTCGGCTCCGAACGCGGCGCGTCGGAGGAGCTGATCGCCGGCATCGCCGCCGGAACCGAGCGGTCGGAGCTCTGCGGAGGATAACCCGAACGACCGGGTGTCCGGTCCGGGGAGCTAGCGTGCCCGACGGGCCGCCACAGCGTCGGCCCGTCGACGGGCACTTCGGGCTCGCGCATGCAGGCGCAGCACGTAGCCGCCCAGCGCCAGCGCGGTGAGGGCGTAGCCGGCGATCACGTAGCCGATGTTCGCGGCCATCAGCCGTCCGCCTCCTCGTACTGCCCGACCCGAGGCGTCAGCGCCTCGCGAACCTCGCGCTCCTCGAGCCGGCCGACACGGAGCCGGAGCGTCATCAGATAGGAGTAGACGAGCGTGAACGCGGCCACCCCGGCGAGGAGCGCGACGAGCATCGAGCCGTGGATCTCGGGGCCGCCGAGCCGGAACACCGTCGACCCCTGGTGAAGCGACCGCCACCACACGACGGAGAGGTGGACGATCGGGACGTCGACGAACCCGACGATGCCGATCACGGCCGACCATCGGGCCCGCTGTACCGGGTTGTCGGTGATCCGCCGCACCGAGAGGTAGCCGAGGTAGATCAGGAGCAGGACCGCGGTCGTGGTGAGGCGAGGGTCCCACGTCCACCACGTGCCCCAGACCGGCTTGCCCCACAGCGCGCCCAGGGCGATCGCAAGCGCCGTGAACAGAACGCCGATCTCGGCCGACGCCGCGGCCATCCGATCCCAGCGGATCCTCCCGGTCCGGAGGTACGCGATGCTCGAGACGAACACGACGAAGAAGGACAGGTACGCGAGCCACGCCGCGGGGACGTGGACGTACATCAGTCGCTGGACCTCGCCCTGGACCGCGTCGGGCGGCGCGACGATCAGCGACAGCACCGCGCTCACGGCGAGGGCGGCCGCCGCCGCGACACCCAGGATGCGTTCGCCGCTGCGCGACGTGGCCCTTCCGATCCCGCGGGCCGCGACCTCCACTCAGTCCTCCATCAGGTAGCCGAACACCAGCACCCCGACCGAGACGAACGCGACGTCGAAGGCCACCAGCAGCCCGAGCCACGACGCGGCCTCCCCCGCGCGTCCCGTCGCCGCGAGGTCCGTTGCGCGGACGCCGGCGATCAGCACGGGCGTCGCGAGCGGCAGCACGAGCATCGGGAAGACGGCCTCGCGGGTGCGGGCCGCCTCGGCGACGACACCGAACATCCCACCGACCGCCGCGAGCCCGACGCTGCCGAGCGCGAAGGCGCCGGCCAGCGCGACCGGGCTGCCGAGGGACAGGTCGAACAGCACCACCACGAGGAGCAGGACCGCAACCACGAGCGCCGCGAGCTGGAACGCGATGGCCGCCGCCTTGCCGACGAACACCGCGGCCTTGTCCACGGGCGCCAGCAGGAGGCCCTCGAGCGCGCCGTCCTCGGCCTCCGCCTGATACGCGCGCCGGGAGGCCATCACGGCGGCGAACAGGACCGCCATCCACAGCAGCCCCGGAGCCGTGCGCTGCAGCACGTCGCGTCCCGGACCGAACGCGAACCCGAACGCCACCAGCAGCGTCGCCGCGAAGGGCAGCAAGGTGCCGAGCGCATGCCGGCCGCGGACCTCGAGTCGCAGGTCCTTCACGGCGATCGTCGTCGCCTGCCGCGCGAACGTCACGGCGCCTCCCGGACCACTCGCCCGCCGTCCACGTGGAGCTCGCGGTGCACGAGCCCCTCGGGGGCGGCGTGGTGGGTGGCGATCACGGCCGTGCGACCAGCGCGCCCCGCCTCGCGGATCAGGTCGTCCACCGCGTGCCGCGCCTCGGCGTCCAGGCCCGTGTACGGCTCGTCGAGCAGGAGCAACTCTGGCCGCCGAAGGTTCGTCCGGGCGACGGCGAGCCGCTGCCGCATCCCCTGGGAGAAGCCGCGGACCCGCTCGGCGGCAACCTCGAGGAGCCCGACCCGGTCCAGCGCCCCGTCGACCCCGGACGCGTCGAGCCCGAGCAGCCGGCACCAGAAGGCCAGGTTCTCCGACGCCGTCAGATCCTCGTAGAGGCGGGTCCGGTGCGAGAGCAGCTCGGCGCGCCGGCGGATCTCCTCGCGCTCGCGAACCAGGTCGAAGCCCAGCACCGCTCCGCGGCCGTACGTGGGGGACAGCGACGTCGCGACGATCCGCAGGATCGTCGTCTTTCCCGCGCCGTTCGGGCCGCGCACCACCACGGTCTCTCCCCGCTCGATCCGCAGGTCCACGCGCACCACCGCCGGGACGGCGCCGAAGAGCCGCGTGATCCCGGTGAGCTCGACGGCGGCGGTCGAGGTGCCGGTGGATGTTCGATGCGTGGAGGCGCGCATGGTGGACCGGACTACCTTACCGGCACGCCGCCTCCGGCCGGCGTCCCTCGCCGCGGTGGCCGGCAACCTACAATCTGGGCACGGGGCGTAGCGCAGCCTGGTTAGCGCACCTGCTTTGGGAGCAGGAGGCCGGCGGTTCGAATCCGCCCGCCCCGACACGGCTCCGAAACGTCCTCGGTACGTAGCCTCGTCTTGACCTGCAGGCCTGAGCTCGGCTTGACCGGCCGCCGTCGAGAGGCCAAGACTCGCCCGATGCGCACGCCGCGCGCCGCCCGCCGACCGAGCCTCCGGGCCGTGCTGGTCGTCCTCCTCCTCGTCGGCCTGCTGGTGCCCGGTTCGCCGAGCGCGACGTCGCAGGCGACGTGCCCGATCGAGACCGTTGCCGAGTACGAGGGGACGGTCCCGACGCCGAAGGAGGTCATCGGGTTCCGGCTCGGGCGCCGGGAGGCGTCCGTCGACGAGCTCGACGGGTACCTCGAGGCCGTCGACGTCGCGAGCGACCGGGTCGCGAGCGGCACCTACGCGACGTCGGTGCAGGGCCGCCCGCTGCGGTACGCGGTCGTCGGCCGCCCCGAGAACGTCACGCCCGAAGGGCTCGAGGCGATCCGGGAGGCCGTCGTGCGCCTGCGGGACCCCGCGACCCCCCTCGAGGAGGTCGAGGCGCTCGCGGCGACCACGCCCGCGTTCCTCTCCATCGCCGGCAACGTTCACGGCAGCGAGGAGAGCGGTGCGGACGCCGCGCTGCGGATCCTCTACGAGCTCGCCGACCGGACGGACTGTGCCGCCGAGGCGATCCTCGACCACGCCGTCGTCTTCGTGCTCCCGATCCAGAACCCCGACGGACGGGTCGCGGACACCCGGCGCAACGCCTACGGCTTCGACATGAACCGCGACTGGTTCGCTCGCACCCAGCCCGAGACCGACGGGAAGATCGAGTTGCTGCGGCGGTACCCGCCGCTGCTGTTCGTGGACGCGCACGAGTTCGGCTACTACCGGTCGTTCTTCCCGCCCAACGACGACCCGGTCTTCCATGACACGTCGGATCAGGTGCTGGGTTGGATCGAGACCTATGGCACCGCCATGGCCCGCGAGTTCCGCCAACGAGACTGGGGTTTCTTCCATTACGGCGGCTACGACTTCTTCATGCCGGGATACGGCGACACGGTGCCCGCCAACGGGCTCATGGCCGCCGGCATCACGTTGGAGCAGTACAACGACGCACCCTTCGAGCTCCGCTTCGAGAAGACGCGCGTGCAGTTCTGGCTGCTGCTCTCGCTCGCGGCTCGCGACCGGACGACACTCCTCGTCGGGCAGCACGAGGCCTACGTGGAGGCGGTCGAGCAGGGGCGGGCGGGCATCCTGGAGCCGAACGCGCTGTCGAACCCGAACAGCCGGATGATCGACCAGGTCCCCGGCCGGCGCGTCCGGCACTACTTCCTGCCGGAGGACGAGTCCCGCGCCTTCGAGCTCCAGCTGCTCGTGCGTCGGCTGCAGCGGATGGATGTCGGCGTGTATCGGCTCGACGCCCCGCTCGAGGTGCCGGACTACCGCCCCTACGCGGGCACCCCCCGCGAGCGGACGCTGCCCGCCGGGACGTACTGGATCCCGATGGCGCAGCCGCAGAAGCACTGGATCCAGCTCATGTTGAACGAGGACACGTACGTCCCGGTTCGACGCACGTTCGACGTGACGGGCTGGTCCAACCCGTTGCTGATGAACCTCGACGGCGGATCCTCCGGCGCCGTCCTCGAACCGTCGGGAACGCAGGTTCCCCAGCTCGAGGAGCCGGAGTGGCCCGAGACGCCGGACGGCGGTGTGCGCGTCGGCGTCCTGGGGCTCTCGAACGCGGTCTACGCGTTCGAGGGCGTCGGGCAGGTTCGGTGGTTGTTCGACACCGTGTGGCACGCGCCGTACCAACTGCTCACGCCGGACGACGTCGCCCGGGGAGCCCTCGACCGGATCGACGTGCTCGTCGTTCCCTCGGGCGGCTGGCTGGTCGGGCAGCGCAACCTCGGTCCTCGCGGCATCGACGAGCTCCGGCGTTGGGTGGACGACGGCGGCCGCTACGTGGGGTACAAGTTCGGGGGCGCGGTGCTCGCGGAGAAGATCGGCATCACGTCCGCCCGGTTCACGGACTCGCCCTACGCGATCGAGGGGACCCTGATCCGGGCGCGGGTGGACCGCTCGAGCCCGCTGTCCGAGGGCGTCGGCGGGAGCGTCTGGGTCATGTTCGCCGACGACGACACGGTCGCCGCGCGGCCCGGTGCCGTTCCCCTTCGGTACCCCGCCCTCTCGGCTTTCGACACCTCGGGCCTCGCCCTGCACACGCAGCGGCTCGCGGGGCAACCCGCCGCCGTGGACGAGCAGTTCGGCTCGGGGCGCGTCGTGCTCTTCCCGTTCGACCTGAACTTCCGGGGTCTCACCCAGGGCACCCAGCGGATCCTCTGGAACGCGGTCTACGGGCCCTGACCCGTCGCCGGGGGTGGGTATCCTGGGCGACCTCATGCGGCTGCGATCGAGGTGCGAGGCCCTCCCGGCCACCGCGGTCCGGCGCATGCTCGCCGGCCTGCCCGAGGCCCCGGGCTTCGAGCTCGTCGTGAAACCCCTGCGCTACCGGGAGAAGCCGCATCTCGCCGCCCTGACGGACTTCGAGGAGCGGACGATCACCCTCCAGGTACCCGAGCCCTTCTACCCGTTCGGCGAGGTGGTGGCGTTCGGCGCCAAGCGCCGCCCGGGCCGGGCCCTCCGGTTCATCTGGCTGACCGAGGGGATCACGTTCCGAACCCCCCGCGAGGTCCTTCGGTTCCTGTACCTGCACGAATGGATGCACTGGTACCTGCAACTCCACCACGGGCGGGGAACGTCCGCGGAGACGACGTGCGACCGGTTCGCGCTGGCCAACTACCGGCGGCGGACCGTCACGGCCGCCGACGCGTTCGCGGCGCTCCGGCGGACCGGGAC
>JBOGVL010000152.1:0-6911 GCA_050692535.1 Actinomycetota bacterium
CTCCATGCGATGCAGTCTAGTCGGCGCGCACCGCACGCCGAAGCCGCGCGAGGACGGCGTGCAGCGCCTGGCCCCCGGCGACGGGCTCGGCAAGGGGCTCGTCGGTGGCCTCGATGCGCGGGCCGGTTCGGGCGAACCACGAGCGCACCGCCGCGAGCTCGTCGGCCCGGTCCCGCGGGCACGGTGCGGCGAGCGGCTCGTCGTCGTCGCCGCGGACGAGCGCCCCTCGGCGAAGCCGGAGGACGTGCCCGTCGGGGTCGCGGACGAGGAGCTCGGCGGGGGAGGTGAGCCATGCGTCCGTTCGTGAGCGCGACAGGGACTCCGCCAGCGTCCGCAGCCGGTCGCGGGCCAGGGCCGCCTCCTCGAAGCGTTCCTGCCCCGCGAGATCGCGCATCCGCCCTTCGAGCGTTTCGAGGAGCCCGTCCGGTCCGGAGAGGGAGGAGACGAGGGACCGGACGAGCTCCCCGTAGCGCTCGGGGTCGATGCGGCCGTCGCACGGGGCGGGGCACCGCCCCATCTCGGCGAGGGCGCACGGCGCGAGCCGGGTCGCCGCACGCATCCGGGTGGTGCAACGGCGGATCGGGACGGCGTCCTCGAGCGCCTCCTTGGCGAGACGCGCGTGACGCGAGGAGGAGAACGGGCCGAGGACCGCCCCCTCGCCCTTGGGGTCGCGGACGACCCGCAGACGCGGGAACGCCTCGGCGAGCCCGAGCCGGAGATACGCGTACCTCCGCCAGGTCTTGCCGCGCCGGTTGTACTTGGGCTCGTGCTGGCGGATCAGCCTGGCCTCCAGGACCAGCGACTCGAGCTCGGAGCCGCACGCGATCCCGTCGACCGCGGACGCCTCCGCGAGGAGGTCCTCGACCTTCTTCCGCGAGTCGCCGTAGAAGTAGCTCCGGACCCGGGTTCGAAGGTTCCTCGATTTGCCCACGTAGAGGACGCTGCCGTCGCGGCCCCGGAACAGATACACGCCCGCCGAACGAGGGAGGCGGTCGGCGAGGCGGATCTTGCCGAAGTTGGGCCGGCCCTTCGCCCGCACCGCGGCGTGCAGGTCGCCGAGCGACTGGATCCCCAGCCGCCCGCCCAGCTCGAGCAGCCCCTGGAGCACCTCGGCGCAGGCCTCCGCGTCGGGCAGCGCGCGGTGCGTCGGCCTCGCCGCCGTGCGGAAGTACTGCGCGAGGGTTCGCAGGCGCACGTTGGGGACGTCGGGCCATACCACGCGGCGGGCCAGCCGCGCCGTGCACACCGGAGGCGGGGGGAGCGATTCGTAGTCCAACCGCGCGAGCGCGACGTTCAGGAACGTGAAGTCGAACCGCGCGTTGTGGGCGACGAAGACGCATCCGCGGGCGAACTCCTGGAACGACGGCAACACCCATTCGATCGGCGGGGCGCCGGCGACCATGGCGTCGTCGATCCCGGTGAGATGGCTGATGGACCGAGGGATCGCGACGCCGGGGTCGACGAGCGTCTCGAACACGCCGAGGCGTTCGCCGCCCCGGACGCGAACGGCGGCGATCTCGGTGATCCGGGACTCGGCCGGCGAACCTCCCGTCGTCTCCAGGTCCACCACGACGAAGTCGACCTCGGCGAGGGGCACGGCGTCGCCGAGGGTCGTCTGCACGGCCTCGACGAGCATCAGGAGCGTCTCCCACGGGGCCGCGAGGGTCACCAACCGTAACCGAACAGGTGTTCGACGGTCAAGTCCTGAGGGGGTCGGCTCAGGTCGTGACGGCGAAGCGGTAGATCGTCGTGGAGGCGAATCGCTCGCCCGGGCGGAGCACGGTCGTGGGGAACTCGGCATGGTTGGGGGAGTCGGGGAAGTGTTGGGTCTCGAGGGCGAGGCCGGCGCCTCGGTGGTACGGGCGTCCGCTCTCGCCGGTCAGGGTCCCGTCGAGCAGGTTGCCGGCGTAGAGCTGGATCCCCGGCTCCGTCGTGAGGACCTCGAGCGTGCGCCCGGTCGCCGGATCCTCGACCCGTGCCGCCCCGACGAGACCGGGACCGACGCGATCGAGCACCCAGGTGTGGTCGTAGCCGCCGCCGATCGCGAGCTGGGGGAACGGGTCCTCGACGCGCTCGCCGATGGCGCGGGGTCGACGAAAGTCCATCGGCGTGCCGGCGACGGGGTCGATCGCCCCCGTGGGGATCTGGGTCGCGTCGACGGGCGTGTAGCGACCGGCGGCGATCGTGAGCTCGTGCCCGTACACGTCGCCCTCTCCCTCGCCGGCGAGGTTGAAGTACGTGTGGTTGGTCAGGTTGACGATCGTGGGGGCGTCGGCGACGACCGCTCGGTAGTCGATCCGGATCGAGTCGTCCGCGTTCAGCGTGTAGGTGACCTCGACGTCCAGCGTGCCCGGGTACCCCTCATCGCCGTCCGGGCTCGAGTGGGAGAGCCGGAGCGCGCCGCCGCCGCCCGCGTCGATCTCCTTGGCCGTCCACACGTGCTTGTCGAACCCCGCGTTCCCGCCGTGGAGGTGGTGGGGCGGCTCGTTCGTCGTCAGCTGATGCTCGGCGTCGTCCAGCGCGAACCGCCCGTTCGCGATCCGGTTGGCGTACCGCCCGGTGATGCAGCCGAAGTACGGGCTGCCGACGAGGTAGCCGTCGAGGTCGGCGAACCCGAGGGCGACGTTGGCCATCGCGCCCCCGCGATCCGGCACCCGGATCGACCGGAGGATGCCGCCGTACGTGAGGATCTCGACCTCGACCCCGTTGGTGTTGGTCAGCCGGTGGAGGTCGACGGCGCGGCCGTCCCGGGTGGTCCCGAACGGGACGACCGCGATGCCCGACATCGCGGTCAGGGGTCCACCTCAGCCGCCGGGCTGGAGCTCGTCCTCGACCAGGAAGGCGATCAGCTGGCCGACGGCGATGTGGGCCTCCTGGACGTGGGAGGTCCGGTCGCTCGGGACCCGGATGGCGACGTCGGCGACGTCCCCGAGGCGGCCGCCCGTCTCGCCGGTCAGGGCGATCGCCCGGAGACCCTGCTCCCTGGCCTGGGCGAGCGCGCGCACCACGTTCTCGGAGTTTCCGCTGGTGGAGATCCCGAGGACGACGTCGCCCCGTCGACCGAGCGCCTCGACCTGGCGGGCGAACACGCCCTCGAATCCGAAGTCGTTGGCGATCGCGGTCAGCAGGGAGGTGTCCGTCGTGAGCGCCAGCGCGGGGATCGCCCCCCGCCGGCGCTCCACCGTCAGCGTGCTGACGAACTCGGCCGCGAGGTGCTGCGCGTCGCCGGCGCTCCCGCCGTTGCCGCAGATCAGGAGCTTCCCCCCGGCGCGGACCGACGCCACGATCTCGGCCGCCGCCGCGACGATCTCGTCGGCGCACGCGTCGGCGGTGCGCGAGGCGGTCTTGGAGGTCTCGAGCAGGTATTCGCGGACGCGGTCGGCGTTCACCGCTTCGCCTCGGTGAGCACCTCCGTGCGGATCACGGCGGCGGCGGCCAGCAGGTGGGGGACGACGTGATCGGCGAACGGCTCGGCCGCGCGGCGCTCCTCCTCCCCGTGGCCCGTCAGGACGAAGACCGTTCGCGCTCCGACGGCCCGTCCCATCGCCATGTCGCCCGCGTGGTCGCCCACCACGAACGCCTCCGCCGGGTCGAACCCGAACGCGGCCGCCGTCCGCTCCACCATGCCGGTGGCGGGCTTGCGGCACCGGCAGCCGAGGTCCGGGACGTGCGGACAGTGCTCGATCGCGTCGACGTCCGCCCCCTCGGCTCGGAGGAGCTCGCGGAGCCGGTCGTGGACGGCCTCGAGCTCGTCCCCGCCGATCCACCCGCGGCCGACCGGCGACTGGTTGGTCAGCACGACGATCCCAAGCCCGAGGTCGCGGAGCCGCCGGATCGCCTCCGCCGCCCCCGGGATCAGCCGGAGCTCATCGGGTGCGAGCACGTACCCGATCTCCTCGTTGATCGTCCCGTCGCGATCCAGCATCACGAACCGCCGGCTCACGAGGGCCTCCAGACCCGCTCGCCCATCCGGGCCTCGACGCCGTGGCCACGGAAGGCGAACTCGGCGAACTGACCCCCGAGCGCCTCGAGCGCGGCCCGGACCCGCGGCTGACGGTCCGGTTCGCAGGCGAGCAGCAGGTATCCCCCACCACCGGCGCCGCAGATCTTGCCCCCGGCCGCGCCGGCACCGTGCGCGACCTCCAGAAGGCGCTCGATCGTCGTCCCCTCGGCGATCATCGGGTTCATCCGCTTCTTGCTCTCGTACGCTTCTCGCAGCAGGCCGCCCAGGGACGAGACGTCCCCCGACTCGAGCGCGTCGCGCATCTCGTACGCCATCTCGTGCAGCTGCTTCATGCCGACGATCGTTTCCTCGCGACCCTCGGCGTACATACGCACCTGCGCGTCGATCAGGCCCAGGTCGGTCCGCACGCGGCCCGTGTAGCACAGGAGCAGGTGCCCACGAAGCTCGGCGAGCGCGTCCTCGTTCAGCGAGAGCGGCGTGACCGCGACGTCGTCCTCGGAGAACTCGAGCAGGTTGAAGCCGCCGAACGCCGCCGCGAACTGGTCCTGCCACCCGCCCACGATCCCGAGGTCCTCGCGTTCGATGGCGTACGCGACCCTGGCGACCTCGAGCGCGGTCATCCGGCGCGCCCCGAGCGCCGCGAGCGCGCCGACGCAGGCCGTCACGAGCGCGCTCGAGCCTCCCAGCCCGCTCCCCGGGGGCGCATCGGATGCGATCTCCACGTCGATCCCGCCGCCGGCGCCGAGCCGCTCGATCGTCGCCTTCGGGAGATCCAGGAACCCGTCGTAGACGGGGCCGCGCTCGAGGTGGTACTCGACGAGGTGCCCGCGATCGGGCGCGTGGATCGTGACCTGCCGGTCGTCCCGAAGGGTCACGTCGACGTGCGCGCAGTGATCGATCGTCGCCGAGACGACGGCGCCGCCGTGGCGCTCGTAGTACTGCGGGAAGTCGGTTCCCCCACCGACGAAGCTGATCCGGAGCGGCGCCGTGGCGCGGACGGTGTGCTCGGTCATGGACCCGCCCAGTATGGGCGTGGACGGACGGCGGTGACCAACACCGCCGCTGCGCCCGGAGGGCGGCCCGGCTCAGGCCACGAAGCGGACGAGTCGCCTACGCTGTTGCTCGGTCAGGCCACCCCACACGCCGTAGCGTTCGCCGTTCTTGAGGGCCCAGGCCAGGCACACGTCGCGGATGCCGCAGGCGCCGCAGAACGCCAGCGCCGGCCCCGCCTCCTCCTCGGAGGTGGGGAAGAAGACGTCCGGGTCGATGCCGTGACAGGCGGCCTTGTCCTGCCACATATCTGGGGGGGAAGGGTTGGTGGGGAGGGCTCTCAGGTCGATGCCGCCGATGCGCTCTTTGCTCACCCCAGCTCCTGCCTCGTCGGACCGATGCTCCCGCCCGCGTCGGCGTGGCCGCGCGGGCAGGACTGGTTCTAGCAATCCGTCGGCAGTGGAAAACAGTCTTGAAAACTGGGAGGACTAGGAGTAAATGGGCCCGCTTGGCATCGCCCGAGCAGCGTGTCGGGCCCGCTCCGGGGGACGCCTGCAACCCCTGGTAGGGGGATAACTTCGTCGAGGGTGGGGGATACGCGTGGGCGAGTCGGCGGGCCGGGCGGCGGCTCTGGGAGCATGGGGACCCGTGGACGTGCCGAGGACGCTGGTCGTCACGAACGATTTCGCTCCGCGCGTCGGCGGCATCCAGCGGACCCTCGAGGCGTTGGCCCGACAGCTCCCCGCGGACCGGGTCGCCGTGTTCTGCCCCGCGTGGCAGGGGTCCGCGGGCTTCGACGAGCGGGCGCCGTACCGCATCTTCCGGCAGCCGGATCGGTTCCTGTGGCCGACGCCCGACGTCGCCGGCCGCCTCCGGGCCGCCGCCGCCGGGTTCGAGGCGGACGTGGTGCTGTTCGGGGCAACCTATCCGCTGGCGAGCCTGGGCCCGGGGCTGGCGAGGCGCGGGATGCCGTATCTGGCGGCCGCGCACGGCTTCGAGTACTGGCTCTCGATCGCGCCCGGCGCGCACGCGCTGATGCGCCAGGCGACGTCGAGGGCATCGCGCGTACCCGTGATGTGCAGCGAGTTCATCGGGCGCGTCGTGCGGACGGCGGTGGCCGAGCGCGTCCCGGTCTCCGTGATGTATCCGGGCGCCGACGTGGACGCGTTCCATCCCGACCTCCCGTTCGAGGACCTCAAGGTGCGTCACGGGGTCGCGGATCGGCGGCTCGTGGTCTGCGTCAGCCGGCTCGTCCCGAGGAAGGGGCAGGACGTGTTGATCCGGGCGATGTCCGAGATCCGGCGACGCGTCCCCGAGGCAGCGCTCCTGATCGTGGGCGACGGTCCCTACCGCCGGAAGCTCGAGGCCCTGGCCGCCGGGCAGCCCGAGGGCGGCGTCGTGTTCGCCGGACAGGTTCCCGAGGCCGACCTCCCCAAGTATTACCGGGCCGGCGACGTCTTCGCCATGCCGTGCCGAACGCGGCTCGGGGGGCTCGAGGTCGAGGGCTGGGGGAACGTCTTCATCGAGGCCGCCGCCTGCGCGCGGCCGGTGGTCGTGGGGGACTCCGGCGGGGCCCGCGAGTCGCTGGTCGACGGCGCGACGGGCCTCCTCGTGGACGGGGCGGACGTCGCGGCCGTGGGCGACGCGGTGGCGTCGTTGCTGGAGGATCCGGGGCGTGCGGAGGCGATGGGGACGGCCGGCCGCGTCCGCGTCGAGCGCCACTTCACCTGGCCTCGGGCGGCCGGTCAGCTGGCCGGCTGGCTCCGGGAAGCGGTGGCCTAGTCCTCAAGCAGGGCAACGAGCCCGCCGAACGACTCATCGTGGGCGAGAACGCGTTCCCGAGGGCCGGGCACGGCGCGGCCCGGCCCGGCGACGGGCCGGCCGTCGGCGAGGCCCGTTGCCACGTCTGCGGCGGGCTGCTCGCGCGGGACGCCGACTGGTGCGGTCAGTGCTACGC
>JBOGVL010000153.1:0-6911 GCA_050692535.1 Actinomycetota bacterium
GGCCGATGTACCGATCGACCGGCAGATCGATCGTCTGCTCGACCTGCACCACGAGTACCGGGCCGCGTACGTCGCGTACTACGAACGATACTCCGATGCGGAGACGCCGCCGATGCGGGGCGCGGACCCGGCGATCGTACTCGTCCCGGGCGTCGGCATGTTCAGCTTCGGTGCCGACAGCCAGACGGCGCGGGTCGCGGGCGAGTTCTACCTCAACGCGATCAACGTCATCCGAGGAGCCGAGGCCCTCTCGGCATATGCGCCGGTGCCAGAGGCCGAGAAGTTTCGCGTCGAGTACTGGGTCCTCGAGGACCGCAAACTTCAAACCCGGCCGAGGGCGAAACCCCTGACCGGCAAGGTTGCGCTCGTGACGGGCGCGGGCTCGGGGATCGGCCGGGCCATCGCCGAACGATTGCGGCGCGAAGGTGCCGCGGTCGCCGTCGTGGATCTCGATGGGAAGTCCGCCGAAGCGGTCGCCCAGGACCTCGGCGGTCGCGACGATGCGATCGCCATCCAGGCCGACGTGAGCGAGGAGGGCGCGGTCGTCGATGCGGTGGAGGTAGTCGTCGTACGGTTCGGCGGTATTGACATCGTCGTGAACAACGCGGGCCTGTCCATCTCGAAGCCGCTACTCGAGACGTCGGCCGAGGACTGGGATCGCCAGCACGACGTGATGGCGCGGGGCTCCTTCCTGGTGTCCAAGGCCGCCGCTCGAGCGATGATCGCCCAGGGGACCGGCGGCGACATTCTCTACGTCGTGAGCAAGAACGCGATCGTCGCCGGCCCCGACAATCTCGCGTACGGGTCGGCGAAGGCGAGCCAGGCCCACCAGGTCCGGCTCCTTGCCGCCGAACTCGGCGAGTACGGCATCCGGGTTAATGGCATCAATCCCGACGGTGTGGTCCGTGGCTCGGGCATCTTCGCCGGGGGATGGGGGGCCGAGCGGGCGAAGGTGTACGGGGTTGAGGAGACCGAACTCGGGACCTACTACGCGAGCCGGACGCTGCTCAAGCAGGAGGTCCTTCCTGAGCACGTGGCGAATGCCGCGTTCTGCCTGGTGAGCGGCGAGCTCCCGCGGACGACGGGGCTCATCATCCCGGTAGATGGGGGCCTGGCGTCGGGGTTCCTCCGTTAGGCCATCGGGAGGAGAGCGATGATCGAGAGAGATCGCATCGCCGAGCTCAACCAGCCGATTCGCTCCGAGCACGACCGAGATCTGTCGAATCTGGTCGATCGCCTGGGTCGGCAAGGCGTGGACGCCGAGGCGCTCCTCGGAGCGATCGCCAAGTTCTCGGTTGCCGCCCCTTCCTGGGCCGTCGGCACCGGCGGCACCCGCTTCGGTCGGTTTCCGATCGGCGGCGAACCACGGACGACCGAGGAGAAGGTCGACGACGTCGCGGCCCTCCACGCCCTGACCGGGTCGAACGGGTCGATCTCGCTCCACGTCCCGTGGGATGACCCGGTCGACCCAGATGGCCTCCGCGCCCACGCGGCCGAGCGAGGCATCCGGTTTGACGCGATGAACTCCAACACCTTCCAGGACAATCCGTCCACGACCGGCGACGGGAAGGTCTCCTACAAGTTCGGCAGCCTCGCGAACGTCGAGCCTGCGGCACGGGAGGCGGCGATCGAGCACAACTGCGCGGTCATCGACCTGGGCGTACGCCTCCACTCGTCGGCCCTGACCGTGTGGCTCGCCGACGGGACGAACCACCCCGGGCAGGCGAGCCTTCGCGGGCAGTTCGAGCGGGTCGCCGAAGGACTCTCTCGGATCCACAACCACCTGCCCGAAGGCTGGAGGATGTACACGGAACACAAGCCGTACGAGCCGGCCTTCTACTCGACGGTGAACCAGGACTGGGGCTCCTCGCTCCTGCTCGCGCAGGCTGCCGGCCCCAAGGCGGCGTGCCTCGTCGATCTGGGTCACCACCTGCCGAACGCCAACATCGAGCAGGTGGTGAGCCGTCTCGCGATGGTAGGGCGTTTGGGCGGCTTCCACTTCAACGACTCGAAGTACGGGGACGACGACCTGACCACCGGCTCGATCCGGCCGTTCCAGCTCTTCCTGATCTTCTGCGAGCTCGTCGAGGCGGGCGACGGCAGGGCTCCAGACCTCGCCTACATGGTGGATCAGAGCCACAACCTCAAGGATCCACTCGAGGACCTGATCCAATCCACTGAGGCGTTGCTACTGGCCTACGCGCAGGCCCTGCTCATCGACCGCGAGGCGCTCGCGGCGGCCCAGGAGGCCAACGATCCCGCGCTCGCCCAGGAGGCACTCCAGACGGCCTTCCGCACCGACGCACGCCCGCTCCTTGCCGAGGCGAGACGAAGGAACGGGGCCGCGATCGCGCCGCTCGCGACCTACCGTGCCGTCGGCTACCGGGACGCGCGCATCGCCGAGCGAGGGCGCGACACCGTCGCCACCGGTCTGTGACCGCTGGCCCCATGCGGGTCCTCGCCGTCGACATGGGTGCCACCTCGATCCGCGTTGCGGCCGTCGACCTCGATGCGCCCGCCCCGGTCGTCGAGGTTGTGCACCGCTGGCGTCACGGGCCCGTGCGCCACGCCGACGGGAGCCTGCGTTGGGACTGGGACGGCATCGTGGCCGAAGTCGAGCGGGGTCTGGCGGTGGGGATCGGGCGCGGACCCGTCGCCTCGATCGGCGTGGACGGTTGGGCCATCGACTACGGGCTCCTGGACGACGGCGGGCGGCTACTCTCGCCGCCGTACAGCTATCGGGATGCTCGAACTGACGGCTGGCGAACTCTGGTCGAGCGGATCGGCGCGGAGACGTTATACCGGACCACCGGGATCCAGCTGATGCCGATCAACACGATCTTTCAGCTGGCCGCCCACGATCGGGCGGAACTCGAGCGGGCGACACGACTCCTCCTGTTGCCCGATCTGCTGGTCCGATGGCTGACCGGCGCTGAGGTTGCCGAGCGTTCGAACGCGTCAACGACCGCGCTCGTCGACACGCGCTCGGGGGAGTGGTCGCAGGCGCTGCTCGATGCCGTCGACCTGAGCCCGGGCCTCGTGCCCCCCATCGTCCCCGCTCTGCGGCGCGCCGGTTCGTGGAGGGACATCCCCGTCCACACAGTCGGTAGCCACGACACGGCGTCGGCGTTCGCGGCGGTCCCGGGCGTTCCGGGGCCGAGGACCGCGATCGTCTCAAGCGGCACCTGGGTCCTCGTAGGAGCCGAGCGCACCGAGCCGGACACCTCTGAGATGGCTCGAGCCGCCAACTTCTCGAACGAGGCCGGTGCACTCGGCGGCATCCGCTTCCTGAAGAACGTGACCGGGTTCTGGATGCTGGAACGGTGCCGGGCGGCATGGAACGATCCGCCGCTCGAGGCCCTCGTGGCGGCCGCGGCCGTGGTCGAAGACGCCGTCCCCCTCGTGGACGCCGCCGACGCACGGTTCCTCGCGCCCTCGGACATGGAGGCCGAGATTCGCTCGGCCTCCGGTCTGGGGGAGGGGGCCTCGCGTGCGGAGGTGATCCGATGTGTCCTCGAGTCGATCGCCGCGGCGACCGCCCGCGTGCTCGACGAGCTGGCGAACATCACGGGAACTGGGGTCGCCGAGCTCCTCGTCGTAGGCGGCGCGGCCCGCCTCCGCTTCATGAACGAGTTGTACGCCCGCCATTCGGGCCTCTCGGTAACGGTCGGCTCTCCGGAGGCGACCGCCCTGGGTAACGCAGTCGTCCAGGGCGTCGCACTCGGACGGTTCGGGGACCTCGCCGCCGCGCGTCGCTGGCTCGCCGCCGGCGGTGAGCGCGTGTGATGTGAAGTAAAGTCCAACTCCCGATTCACACGGAGGACATGATCGCAACGGCGGCCCCCAGCAGCCCGCACGAGCGGCTAAACGACATCGAGCAGCGACTGCGCCGGGCCGGGACGGTTCGGATCGACGGGCTGGCACGGGAGTTCAGGGTCAGCGAGATGACGATCCGGCGCGACCTCGACGAGCTGGAGGCGCTCGGCGTCGCCCGGCGCGTCCGAGGTGGCGCCGTCGCCGTCGGGCCCGAGCCGTTCGCCGAGCGGCATCGTCACAACGCACGAGCAAAGGCGCGCATCGCCGACAAGCTTCTCGGCTTGATTCCGGACCGGGGCACGGTGGCCTTCGACGCGTCGACGACCGTGTACCGGCTCGCCGCGGCCCTCGACGGGGCCCGAGACCTCGTCGTTGTGAGTAACGGCCTCGACACCTTTCAGAGCCTGACGGCCAAGACCGGCGTGGTCGCCACCCTGACCGGCGGTTCGGTTGAGTCACGCACCGGGAGCCTCGTCGGTCCTGTGGCCGTCCGGACGGCGGAGGACTTCATGTTCGAGGTCTTCGTGTGCTCGTCGGCTGCCCTGGACCCGGAGCTCGGGTCGTCCGAGGCGAGTCTGGAGGAGGCCGAGGTCAAACGCGCGATCTCCCGCACGAGCCGCCGGATCGTCCTCGCGGTCGACCACAGCAAGCTCGGCACCCGCGCGCAGGCCCGCATGTTCGCGTTGGACGAGATCGACGTGTTGGTGACGGACCTCGACCCCGCCGACGAGCGTCTCGGTCCCTATCGGGGCGTCGAGATCCGCTGACAGGATGACCCGGGTCGGTTTCGTCGTCAAAGTAAAGCCCTACCTGATTGCGGAGTACAAGCGACATCATCAGTCGGTGTGGCCGGAGATGCTCGATGCGCTCCGCCGCCGCGGCTGGCACAACTACTCGCTGTTCCTACGGCCCGACGGCACGCTGTTTGGTTACTTCGAGACCGAGGGATCGTTCGATGACGCGCTCGCCGGCATGGCAAACGAACCGGTCAACGAACGATGGCAGCAGTTGATGGCGCCTTACTTCGAGGGCGTGGGAACCGCGCCCGATCAGATGATGCTCGAGCTGGAAGAGGTCTTTCACCTCCCCTGAGGTCTCCCGCGCAGGCGGGCCCGGGAGAAGGGGGCAGCCCCGGGCCCGCCGCGGGTGGACCGCGCTCAGCCCTCCTCGACGTTGGTTTCGTCGTAGACGGTGAACGGCCCCATCACGATCCGAAGCCCGTTGTCTCGGGTCGGATCCTGCTCGATCGTGTACTCGCCCATCCGACCAGCCACGAACTGCGCTCCCTCGACGGCCTCGACCTGCCCGGTGGCGATGCCGTACGCCGCGTAGTACGCGAGGTAGCCAAGATCCACGAAGCTCCAGAGCGCGAATTCGGGTGCACAGCCGTTCAGCGTGTACTCGACCATGTCGGACGGGAGCCCCAAACCGGACACGAGCACCTCGCCGCACAGTCCCTCGTCCTGCATGGCCTGGGCCGCGGCGGCGATCCCCACCGTCGTCGGTGCCATGATCAGGCCGAGATCCGGGTACTGGTCGACCAGAGCCAGGGCCTGGTTGTAGGAGTCGTCCGCGACGTCGTTGCCGTACACGGTGTCGACCAGCTCGAGACTCGCGTACTGGTCGTCCGAGGCGAGAACCTCCTCTAGCGATGCGATCCATGCGTTCTGGTTCGCGGCGTCTGGCGTCGCCGACAGAATCGCGAACTGTCCTCCATCGGGCAGGAGGTCGAGTGCCATGTCGGCCATGACGGTCCCGGTCTCGTCGAAGTCGACCTGCGCCACGAACAGACTCTCGCCCGCGTCCAGTCCGGACGGGATCGGCGAGTCCCAGGCGACGACCGTGACGCCGGCGTCGGCCGCTTGCTGGACGGCGGGCTCGACCCCTTCTGAGCCGGCGTTCGAGATCATGACGGCGTCCAGGCCTTGCGTCACCGCGTTCGTAACGATCTGAATCTGCGCCTCGATGTCCTCGGACGTCGGGGGTCCCTCGTAGCTCGCCGGCGTCGCGCCGAGTTCCGCGGCGGCTTCTTCGGCACCCTCGTTCGCCGCCGTGAACACGGGGTTGTCAGTGGACTTCGGGATGAACACGGAGCTGAACTCCATCCCACCTTCGATCGTCACCGGACCTGTGGCGCCGGTCGTCGCCCCTGTGGCGCCAGTTTCAGTCGCGCCCGTCGCCCCGGTCTCACCGCCGTCATCGTCGCCGTCCTGGCACGCGGCGGCGATCAAGGAGAGAACGAGCAGCGCGGGGAGCAATGTGCGCTGCAACCTCATGCCTTCCCCCTTTCCGTCGATGGTTCGTGTCGTGATTCGGCTTCGTCCCTCGTGATCTCACCCCCTTCAGTGCGGGTCCCGAGTGGGGGTGGTCCGGGGCCCGAGCGCGTGCGGGACGCGCCCCGCCCGGCGAATCGCTGGATCATGTTCGGCATGAGTACCGAGAGGATCAGGAGGGCCCCGACGACTCCCGTCTGCGTGGAGACGGGGATGCGGGCCAAACTCAGGCCGTTGCGGATGTTAAGGATGATGAGGATGGAGAGGGCGACCCCGGTCATGCTCCCGGAGCCGCCGAAGATGCTCACGCCACCCATGAGCACCATCGTGATGATGTCGAGCTCGAAGCCCTCGGCGAGGTTGGCGCGGACGGAACCGAGTCGGGCGGCGAATAGGACGCCGGCGACTCCGGCGACGAACCCCGACGTCGTCAGCAGGATCAGCTTCGTGCGAGCGACATCGATCCCCGAGTACCGCGCGACCTCCGGGTTGTTTCCGATCACGAAGACCGTGCGACCGAAGGCCGTACGGTGCAGGACCACGCCCGCGATCACGATCAGCACGACGAAGAGCAGCAGCGCGAAGGAGAAGCGGCCGATCAACGGCTCTTGTCCCAGCCGGTCGAACCAATCCGGGAAATCACCGCTCGACCGATCCTCGAGCAGGATCCTCGCCGCGCCCCGGAACCCGATGAGTCCGGCAAGCGTGACCACGAGCGAGGGGAGGCCGAGCTTGGCCACGAACAGTCCCTGGACCAACCCCGCGGCCGCGCCGGCCGAGAGGGCGACGGCGACGGCGATGCCGAAGGACGCCGCGCCACCG
>JBOGVL010000154.1:0-6900 GCA_050692535.1 Actinomycetota bacterium
CGGGCGCGCGAGGGACTCTTCTCGAGCCTGGCGGCGCGCCTTCCGGGCGCGCTGGTGCTCGACCTGTTCGCGGGCACCGGCGCCCTGGGGATCGAGGCACTGTCCCGGGGCGCCGACCGGGCGGTGGTCGTGGAGCGGCTCGGCCCCGCGGTCGGTGCGTTGCGAGGCAACCTCGAGCGCACGCGCCTCGGGGATCGGGCCGAGGTCGTACCCGCGGACGCCCTCGGCTTCGTCGAGCGGTCGCGGCCGGGGCGTGACCCGTTCGACCTGGTGCTCGCCGACCCGCCCTACAACGCGCCGAGCGAGCACGTGGACGCCTTGCTCGACCGTCTCGCCCACGGGTGGCTCGCCGAGGGTGGCGCGATGGTCCTGACGCGTCGGAGCAAGAGTTCCACGCCTGTCATTCCAGTAGACTGGTGCGTCGCGAAACGCCTGGAGTACGGCGACACCGCCGTGCTGGTCTTCCGGGAGGCATAGATGGGCCTGACCGCCCTGTGTCCGGGGACGTTCGACCCCGTGACGAACGGTCACCTCGACATCATCGAACGAGCTGCTCGGCGCTTCGACGCGCTGGTGGTCGGCGTGCTCGACAACCCGGCCAAACAGCCGCTGTTCGGCGTCGAGGAGCGCGTCGGCATGCTGAAGGAGGTCACCCACGACCTGCCGAACGTCGAGATCGACGCCTTCACCGGACTGCTCGTCGACTACGCGATGAGCCGCGGCGTCGACGTGGTGGTCAAGGGCCTCCGCGCCGTCTCGGACTACGAGTACGAGATCCAGATGGCGCAGATGAACCACTCGCTCGCCGGCGTCGAGACCCTCTTCATGACCACCGCGCCTCAGTGGTCGTTCCTCTCCTCCTCGTTGGTCAAGGAGGTCGCGGAGTTCGGCGGGGACGTTCGCGGGCTCGTGCCCCCCGTGGTCGCCGAGCGTCTCCGGGATCGGCTCGCGGGCGGAGCCTGAGCGTGGACCTGTCCGCCCGGATCAGCCAGCTCGAGGACCTGGTGCGCGATGCGAAGTCGATGCCGCTGTCCTCGTCCGCGCTCCTGAACCGCGAAGAGGTGCTCGAGCTCATCGATCAGATGAAGGACTCGCTGCCCGACGAGATCAAGCAGGCCCGCTGGATCGTGAAGGACCGTGAGGAGCTCCTCGCCAAGGCCCGGCGGGACGCCGAGCTGATGGTCGAGCAGGCGCGCGAGGAGCAGCTGCGGCTCGCCTCGCACGAGGCCGTCGTCCAGCGGGCGAACGAGGAGGCCGAGCGGATCGTCCAGGACGCGTCGGATGACGCGAGGCGGCTGCGCTTGGAGGCCGAGGACTACGTGGACGCCAAGCTCGCCCAGATCGAGAACCATCTCCAGCGGATCCTCGAGGACATGATCGGCTCCAACCAGTCGCTCTCGCGCACGATCGACCAGGTCCAGGCCGGTCGCGAGAAGCTGCGGGGCTCCGTTCCCACCCCGAACATGGACCTCGGCCCCGAGGTCCAGCTGTCCGAGATGGAGGACGAGGAGGCGTGATGCGCGCGATCGACGTCCGCGATCTGCTCGACACCCCCGGCGCCGCCAAGACGGTCGAGGTGGGTGAGACCGTCCCCGGCCTGCACACCGAGCTCGCCGACGTTCCCGATGATGCGCCGCTCCAGGGCACCCTGAGGCTCGAGAGCGTGATCGAGGGCATCTACGTGCGCGGCAGCGTCGCCGGTCTCTTCGTGATGCGCTGCGCCCGATGCCTGAAAGAGTTCCGGCGCGACTTCGACGTCGCCATGAACGAGGTGTATGTGCGAGAGCCGGGGCCGGAGGACGACTACACGCTTGCATCGGATCTCACGCTCGATCCCGAGCCGATGGTTCGGGACGCCGTCGTGCTCGAGATGCCGTTCTCGCCGTTGTGCAAGCCCGACTGCCTCGGCCTCTGCCCGGTGTGCGGCGGCGACCGCAACCTTGGGGAGTGCCCCGGGCACGATGCGAGCGACCCCAGGTGGGGCGCGCTCGAAGGCCTCTTCGCCCAGACCGACGACCCCACCACCTGACGCGAAAGGACGAAGACGATGCCGGTACCCAAGCGGAGGCAGTCGCACACCCGCGGCGCCAAGCGCAAGGCCAACTGGAAGGCGCAGCCGCCGACCTACGCCGAGTGTCCCCAGTGCCATCAGCCCAAGCTGCCGCACCGCGTGTGCGCGAACTGCGGGTACTACGCGGGACGCCAGGCCATCGAGGTCGAGTGAAGGCGTGACCTCGGAACGCGCCGGGCAAGAACCGAAGGCGCTCGACCGCCGCTTCGGCATGCGCTTCAAGGACGCGTCCCTTCGCGAGACGGCGCTCACGCATCGCTCCTACGCGTTCGAGAACGGCCTCGCGAACAACAACGAGCGCCTCGAGTTCCTCGGCGACGCGGTGCTCGGGATCGTGGTCACGGACATGGCGTTCCGCGAGTTCGCGGAGATGCCGGAGGGTGAGCTCGCCAAGCTGCGCGCGGCGATCGTCAACATGGGCGCGCTCGCCGACGTGGCGCGCGATCTCGGCCTCGGCGCGTTCATCCTGCTCGGCAAGGGCGAGGAGATGAGCGGTGGGCGCGACAAGAGCAGCATCCTCGCCGATGCCCTCGAGGCGCTGCTCGGCGCGATCTACCTCGATCGCGGGCTCGCGGCCGCGCGCAAGCTGATCGTCCGCCTGTTCCGGCCTCGAATGATCGCGTACGTCCGAGGGGAAGGCGATCGCGACTACAAGACGATCCTGCAGGAGCTGGCGTCGGCCGACCTGCACGCGCTGCCCGAGTATCGGATCAGCGAGCGGGGGCCCGACCATCAGAAGGAGTTCACCGCGACGGTGTTCCTGGCGGGCAAGGAGTGGGGGAGCGGCATGGGGCGCTCGAAGAAGGAGGCCGAGCAGCAGGCGGCTCACGAGGCCTACGTGAGGCTGACGGAACGGGCGCAGCCCGCGAGGGCGAAGGGGGCGTAGGTGGAGCTTCCCGAAGTCGAGGTGATGCGCCGGGACCTCGAGAAGGACGTCGTGAGCCGCAAGGTCGCGGAGTCGGAGGTGCGCCCGTCGAAGAACGCGATGAGGGTCATCCGCCGGCACGGCAAGCGCAAGGAGTTCACCGACCGGCTCCTCGGCCGGAGGTTCACGAAGGCCGAGCGTCGCGGGAAGTACGTCCTGCTCCACATGGACAACGGCGACGTCCTGGTCGTGCACTTCGGCATGAGCGGCCAGTTCGTGCGCGCCAACAAACGCGCCCCGCTCCCGCCGCACACCCATGTGGTGATCACCTTCCAGCAGGGCGGCGATCTTCGGTTCGTCGACCCGCGGACGTTCGGCGAGATGTTCGTCACGACCACCGACGAGCTCGGGAAGGTGAAGGAGCTCCAGCACATCGCGATCGACCCGCTCGATCACGTCTTCACGTGGAACGCGTTCGGTGGCGCGCTCGCGCAGCGTGCCTCCAAGATGAAGCAACTGCTGATGGACCAGAAGTTCATCAGCGGGCTGGGCAACATCTACTCCGACGAGGTGCTCTTCGCAGCCGGCCTCCGCTACGACCGGATGTCGGACTCGCTGTCGTCGCAGGAGGTCCGACGGCTGTACCGGGCGATGCAGGAGGTCCTGCAGGAAGCGATCCGGTTCCGGGGGACCACGCTCGATGACGACGCGTACGTCGACCTGTTCGGCAAGCCCGGCGAGTTCCAGAACGAGCTCAAGGTCTACGGTCGAACGGGTCTCCCCTGTCGCCGCTGCCGCACTCCGATCCAGGCGGTGAAGATCTCGGGTCGCAACTCGTACTTCTGCCCGCAGTGTCAGAGCTGATCGGCGCGTTCGCGGACCGTTCACCCGGCGTTTCCTTGCGGCCGAGCTCCGCTCTGGCGTAGCGTCGGAAGATCCCGTCTGGAGGGGAGGGACCATGAGCGACGTCGAGCGCAACATCGATGTGGTTCGGCGGCTCGAAGAGGCCTACAACCGACGCGACTATCGGGACTTGCCCGAGCTCGTGCGGGACGACCTGGTCGCGCACACGCCGAGCGCGGACCCCGAGGCCCAGCACCTCGAGGGGCTGAAGGGCAACAACGAGGGGGCCTACAGCGCGTTCCCGGACAAGCGGACCGAGATCGAGGACGTCTTCGGCGAGGGCGACTACGTGGTCGCGCGCGTGCACAACACCGGCACCAACACGGGCGGCCTCCCGTGGTTCGGGATCCCTGCGAACGACGCTCGGATCGACATGCAGTGGATTCAGATCTCCCGCCACGACGCCGACGGAAAGATCGCGGAGACCTGGGCCCAGATGGAGGTACCGAAGCTGATGCAGCAGCTCGGCGCGATGCCCGGACCGGAGGGGATGTGACATGCCGACGCCCGAGGAGATGAGGGAGCTGAACCGCCGGTTCGTCGACGAGGTCTTCAACAAGCAGAATCTCGACGCCGCGGACGAGATGCTCGCCGACGACTTCGCCGAGCACGCGGACATGCCTCCCGGCATGACGCCGGACAAGCAGGGTGCGCTCGAGTGGTTCAAGATCGCCTTCGGGATGTCCTCCGACATGAAGATGGAGATCGTCAACACCATCGCGAGCGGGGACCGGATCGCGAGCCACTCGGTCATGCGGGGCACCGACACCGGCGGTGCGATGCCGGGAGCCCCCCCGACGAACAAGCCGTTCGAGGTCGAGAGCATCGACATCATGCGAGTGAACGACGAGGGGAAGTTCACCGACCACTGGGGCATCACCGACACCATGGCGATGATGCAGCAGCTGGGCCTCGCGCCTCCGGCCGAGCCGCCGCCCGTCTAACGGTCGTCGAGGTCGACGCCGGCCTCGTGCATCCGGGCGAGCGCGCGCTCGCCGTCCCCGGGCCGCAGCTCGACGGCGCGGACACCGTCGAGTAGCACCTTCGTGGGATGGCCGAGGCGCCGGGCATCGAGCGCCGTCTCGACGACGCAATAGTCGGTGGCGAGGCCGGCAACCACGACGCGCTCGACCCGATGCTCGCGAAGCAGCGACTCGAGCCGAGTGGCCTCCACGTCGCCGCTCTTGGGATCGCGGACGCTGAACCCCGAGTACCCGTCCCTCCCGTCGACGCCCTTTCGGACGACGGGCGCGCCTTCGACCACTCGGAGGCCCGGGTGAAAGGCCGCCCCCCACGTCTCACCGACGCAATGGACCGGCCAGGTCCCCCCGTCCGCGAGGAAATGCGGCGTGACCTCCGGGTGCCAGTCCTGCGTGTACACGACGGCAGCACCGGCGGCGAGGGCGTCCACGACCTCCGCGTTCACGACGGGGACGACCTCCTCGCCTCCGCGCACGTAGAGGGCGCCGGCCGGGTCGGCGAAGTCGTTCTGCACGTCGACGACGATCAACGCGTCCGTCGGCCCGTACTCGGTCACGCGCCTAGTATGCCGAGCGTGAAGCGCGTCCGGTTGGTGGTCTCTGGCAGCGTCCAGGGCGTGTTCTACCGAGCCACCTGCGCGCGCCTCGCGCGGCAGGCCGGCGTGGGGGGCTTCGTCCGCAACCTGTCCGACGGGCGCGTGGAGGCGGCCTTCGAGGGCCCCGACGGGACGGTCGACTGCCTGGTGGCCTGGTGCCGGGTCGGTCCCGACCTCGCGCGGGTGGAGGACGTGGAGTTGGTGTCGGAGGAGCCCGTCGGAGAGGTCGCGTTCCGGGTCTCGGGTTGAGCCGCGGGCGGGGGGATTTCCACGGTCCAGATGCGAGGTTGAGCTCGGACCCGCTGTTAGCATCGGCTCCCGATGTTCCTCCGATCCCTGCAGGTCCGAGGCTTCAAGTCGTTCGCCGATAGGACCGTCCTGGAGTTCGCGCCGGGCATCTCCGTCATCGTCGGGCCCAACGGATCCGGCAAGTCGAACCTCGTCGACGCGATCAGCTGGGTGTTGGGCGAGCAGGGGCCGCGGGCGCTGCGCGGGGGGCAGATGGCCGACGTGATCTTCGCCGGCAGCCCGCATCGACCCGCGCTGGGGATGGCCGAGGTCAAGCTCGTCATCGACAACACCGCGGGGCTGATCCCGGTCCCGATGTCCGAGATCGAGATCAGCCGGACGATCTTCCGCTCCGGAGACAGCGAGTACCGGATCGGGGGGCAGGTGGTCCGCCTGCTCGACGTGCAGGAGCTCCTCTCCGAGAGCGGGATCGGCCGCGCGCTGCACACCGTGGTCGGCCAGGGTCAACTCGAGGAGGTGCTGACGTCCCGGCCCGAGGAGCGGCGGCAGTACGTCGAGGAGGCCGCCGGGATCGCGAAACATCGCAAGCGCAAGGAGCGTGCCGAGCGGAAGCTGTCGGGCCTGGATCAGGACCTCCTCCGCCTGCAGGACGTGCTCGCCGAGCTCCGCCGCCAGCTGAAGCCGCTGAAGCAGCAGGCCGAGGTGGCGAGGCGCCACGAGGAGCTCAACGCGGAGGCCGGAGCGGTCACCGTGCGCCTCGCGGCCGCGCGGCTTCGCGACCTGCTCACCGAACGGGAACGACGCACGGCCGGCTGGGACGAAGGGCTCGGCCGGCGTGAGGAGGCGCGGGCGCGCCTCGACGGCCTGGACGAGCGGGTCGGCGCGGCCGCCGACGCCCGTGCTCGCGCGGTCTGGGCGCTCCAGGACGCGGAGGGGCGGTTCCGCGAGGCTCAGTCGGCGAAGTCCGCCGCCGAGCTCGAGCTCCGCCGAGGCCTCGAGCTCGAGTCGGGGGCCCGCCAGGCGCTCGCCGCCGAGGCCGGCCGGGGCGCTCGAGTCCAGTCGCTCGACGACGACCTCGGACGGATGGAGGGGCGTCTGGCCGAGGTCGCCGCCGAGCTCGGCTCCCGGGAGCGCGAGCTCGAGGACGCGGAGCGGGCCTTCGTGGCCGCGGTCGAGGTTCGCCGCGAGGTGGAGGATGAGCGCCGGCGCGTCTCGGAGGAGGCCGCCGCGCACCGC